>CAJXBG010000034.1 GCA_913050215.1 uncultured Gammaproteobacteria bacterium | reverse complement strand
GAGCTGCTTGAGGCGGTGGTAAATCCGGCCCAGCTCGAAGCTTACGGCGTAAGCAATGAGCAGTTGATACAAGCGGTCGCGAGAAATAATCGACTGATCGCTGCCGGGGCGGTAGATACGGGAAAAGGCAGCTTTTCCGTTAAAATTCCCAGTGTCATTGAAAGCACACAAGATCTCACGTCAATTCCGTTGATCGCTACCAGTAGCGGTGTCGTTACACTGGGTGACGTGACGGAACTGCGTCGCACTTTCAAGGATGCGCAAAGCTATACCAAGGCAAACGGCGCCCACGCTGTCGCGGTCGAATTATCAAAGCGTAAGGGGGTGAGTCTTGTTGATGCGATCAACAAAGCAAAAGTTGTCGTCGAGACGCTGAGGAAAGACTATCCCTCAACCGTCGAAGTTGGATACATGGCGGATCAAGCGCCGTCAACCATTGAGCAAATTAATACGCTTCAGGGCAATATATCTACAGCGATGTTCCTAGTCCTAACGGTTGTTGTCGCTGCGGTTGGGCTCCGATCAGGCATTCTCGTCGCACTTGGCATACCTTTCTCATTTTTATTTGCGTTTATTATCGTCAACCTGATTGGTTTTACTTACAACTTTATGGTGATGTTCGGTATGTTGCTTGGACTGGGCATGCTGATTGATGGTGCGATAGTCATCGTTGAAATGGCGGACCGGGAGATGGGCAATGGCATGAGCCCGAAAGATGCCTATGTCTACGCCATCAAAAGAATGTTTTGGCCTGTTATTGCCTCCACAGGAACGACACTTGCCGCTTTTCTTCCGTTAATGTTCTGGCCTGGTGTCGCTGGAGGATTCATGCGCTATCTGCCTGTCACAGTATTTGCCGTGCTTGTCGGGTCGGTGACGTATGCATTGCTATTCGCACCAGTACTCGGCGCGTTGATTAGCAAAGCAAAGGCACCTTCTGAAAAGTTAACGAATAGTCAGCTTATCGACGCAGGGCGATTTGGTGAGGTAACAGGAGTGCTTCGCTATTACGCAGCGGTGCTCCGTTTTACGACCAGTCATCCACTTATTGTTATCGCTATTTGCTTTATTTCCTTGTTCGGTATCGTTAGGTGGTATGGCGAAGCTGGCCATGGTTCACAGTTTTTTACCAATGTTGATCCGACGTTTACCGGTGTTAACGTTTCGACGAAGGGGAATTTCTCTGCCTTGGAGCTTCGCGAGATTGTTTCCGATGTTGAGCAGCGCGTGATGGGGGAGGGTAATTACCACACGATCTATACTCGCTCCGGTGAAGGTGGACTCAGTTTTGGCGGAGGCGGAACGACCGGTGATCGCGTCGGTGGTATGTTTATTGAAATTGCAGACAGACATGAACGCGACATTACCGGCTGGGAGGTAGAAGACCTCTATCGTTCGGCAATAGAAGGTATACCGGGCGTGACGGCTGAAATACAAAAAATGGAAAATGGTCCACCTGTTGGTAAGGCTATTCAGATCCAGGTTACCGGTGTCGATCTGGATATCATCGCCAGAGAGACTAAGAGAATCAGGGCTTTTCTGGAAACGATGGAAGGTCTGGTGAGTATCGATGATACGTCTCCGGTGCCGGGCATTGAGTGGGAAGTTAATGTCGATCGCGCGAAAGCGGCTATGTTGGGCGCGGACGTGGCAAGTGTTGGCGCTGCTATCCAATTGGTGACGAATGGTGTACTGGTGAGCAAGTACAGACCTGATGATGTTGATGACGAAGTCGATATCCGCGTGCGCTACCCAGAAAGCAGTCGCTCGATTATGCAGTTGGATCAGCTACGCGTCTCCACTAACGAAGGTCAGGTACCCATTAGTAGTTTTGTTACCCGGGATGCCAAACCTAAGGTCAGTACGATTTTTCGCCAAAACGGCAAGCGTAATATGTTTGTTCGAGCGGACACAGCTGCTGGTGTTCTTGCAACAGACAAGGTGGCAGAGATCGAGCAATGGATGGGCACCGCAGACCTTGATCCATCCCTCGATATTGTTTTTAGAGGAGCGAATGAAGAGCAGGATAAGTCGCAAGCGTTTCTAGCGACTGCATTCTCCCTTGCTCTGGCTTTGATGGCGATACTTTTGGTGACGCAATTTAATAGTTTTTACCAAGCGTTTTTAATACTTTCAGCCGTAATAATGTCCACTGTAGGCGTGCTGTTAGGTTTGATATTACTAGAGCAGCCGTTTAGTTCAATCATGACAGGGGTGGGTATTGTTGCGCTCGCAGGCATTATTGTGAATAACAATATCGTGTTAATCGATACATTCAATTATTTGCGTAACAAGCATCGAGATTGGGACATGGCAAGGGTGATTATTCAAACCGGGTGTCAGAGGCTCAGACCCGTGTTTCTGACAACATTTACGACGGGGTTTGGCTTGCTACCCATGGCCAGTGGTGTTTCGATTGATTTGATCGGTCGGCAAATCGAGATGGGTGGGCCAGTGGCATCGTTCTGGGTGCAACTGGCATCTGCGATCGTTTCAGGCTTGTCTTTTGCCACCTTATTGACGCTAATAGTGACACCGGCGATGTTGATGGCGCCTTACGCCGTGCGCGATTTATGGCGCAAGTTGCTCAAATTTTTCTCCGGGTCAGACACTGACACGCCAGTCACAGCTTAAATCATCGCAGCCATGCTAGTTGAGGCAGGCATATCGCACAGGAAGCAACTAAATTTCTAAAATCTTTGCGATACTGACACGTCGTTATCTATCGTTTTATCGGCGATAGTTGGACTCTTTCCGGAAAATCCGCGTTTCTTGTTTTTTCTAGTTACACGAACTTAGCCTTTTAAAAGATATTGTTGATCGCCAATGGTGGACTGGGCGAGTGGGTTTATCACGCCCCGAACGTCCGCTAACTTGATTGCCATCACGGGGGTGTTATCAGACCTCGTGCATTGTGCTGTCTCATGAGTATGCTGCGCTTTGGCAAGACTTCAAAAGGGCTGACAATTGGCGAGATAAGCTCACTTACCTGCTGCTAGCCCCCGGCTGGCGTCACGATGGTCCGGTTAAGCGTGCTCGGGTACTGAGCACTCGGGCAGCTTTAGCAACAGGCCGTTTTACTCACGCGTTATAGGACTGAGCCAATCGAGTTGCAGCGAACCGTCAACTGCCTTACCCTGAGGCGCTTTGCGATAACAGACACAAGATCAACTGATCAAAGGTGAGGATGAAAATGGATGAATTAGCTTATTCAGATGCAACGGCGCTAGTGCAAAAAATAAAGTCTAAGCAAATCAGTAGCGCGGATCTTCTTGAACATTTTATCGCGAGAATGGAGAAATATAATCCAGAGATTAATGCGATTATTGTGACCCAGTTGGAAAAGGCACGTGCCAGAGCAAGGCAAGCGGATGAGGCTTTAGCTCGGGGCGAGGACTGGGGTCCGCTGCATGGCCTGCCGATGACGGTAAAAGAATCCTACGATATTGAAGGCCTGCCAACGACTCGGGGCAACCCCTTGCTTAGGGATAATATTGCAAGCGCAGATGCTGTTGCTTGTGAGCGTTTACAAAATGCGGGGGCGGTGATATTTGGCAAGACCAATGTGCCAATTTTCCTCGCCGACTTTCAGAGTTATAACGAGGTCTATGGTACCACCGGTAATCCCCATGATTTGAGTCGCACGCCGGGTGGTTCCTCCGGTGGTTCAGCCGCTGCGCTTGCAGCAGGACTCACAGGGCTGGAAATGGGCTCCGATATTGGCGGCTCGATACGTAATCCTGCGCACTACTGCGGTGTTTATGGTCACAAACCAACTTGGGGTGTGCTGCCAATGCGAGGCCATGGGATGCCAGGCTCTCTCACGCCCTCCGATATATCCGTGATAGGGCCGTTAGCGCGCAGTGCCCGGGATTTGCGGCTTGTCATGGACATCGTTGGTGGGGCAGATGAGATCCATTTGCCCGGTTGGCAACTGGCTTTGCCAGAAGCATCGCAGAAAAGTCTGAAAGATTTTAAGGTTGCCGTTTGGGCCGATGATGAGATTGCTCCGGTTGATCATAGCGTTTACGAGCGGGTCATGAACGTTGCAAAACTGGTGGAAGATGCTGGTGGAACAGTCGATTATAATGCACGCCCTGATTTCGATATTGCCGACTGCTTGCATCAATATCAATTTCTGCTGCACGCAGCCATGTCTGCTCGTCAGCCAGAAGAAGCTTTTGAAGCGAATCTGAAAAGAAAGGAAACGCTCGCAGACGATGATCGTAGTTCGGTGGCGGATATCACAAGGGCTTCCACGATGCATTTCAGAGATTGGTATGACCTGAATGAAAAGCGAACGCATATGCGTTGGGCCTGGCATGAGTATTTCAAAAAATTTGACGTTCTGCTAACACCGATGTGCTTTACCTCTGCGTTTCCCCACGACCACAACCCGAAGAACTCTGAGCGCATGATTTCCGTGAATAATGAACCCCGCAACTATTTTGAGCAGGTGTTCTGGGCCGGCTTGACAGGTGTTAGTTACTTGCCCTCAACAGTGATACCGACGGGACTCGATGGTCAGGGATTGCCCATCGGTATTCAGATTGTGGGCAGGGAAATGGGAGATCTTTTTACGATTGAATTTGCAGACCAAGTTTCTCGGGAAATATCTGGTTTGGTTGCACCCGTGAACTACAGGGATTAGTTGTGAAGCACTTTCTTGGTCTATGGTTACTTTTTTTGTTGGGTTTAGGCTGGTTTCATGGCGCCCAAGCTGAAGAGATAGCATCAAACAATCCGCTGGTCAGAATTTCGACCACATCGGGAGACATCGTGTTGGAGCTATATCCCGATAAAGCCCCTATCACCGTCACAAACTTTTTAAGCTACGTGAGTGATGATAGTTACACCGATACGGTCTTTCATCGGGTAATTCCTGATTTCATGATTCAGGCAGGTGGGCATCTGGCCGATATGACTGAGCTTGAGGGGAAAGAAGAGATAACTAACGAAGCTGACAACGGTTTGTCCAATTTAACGGGCACGATTGCCATGGCGCGTACCGATATTATTGATAGTGCCTCGCGGCAGTTTTTTATCAATACAAATGACAATACCCGTTTGGACCATTCCGCCGAAAGTTGTACTAGAGAGGATGAAAAAGCGACGGAGGCTGCGGCAGAGCGTGGGTTGGTTCGCCCGGTTACTTGTAAAAGCTTCGGTTATACCGTTTTCGGGCGAGTAGTTCGCGGTATGGACGTCGTGCGCCAGATCGAATTGGTGGAGACCAAAGACGAGGGTGACTTTTACGATGTGCCAGTGTTGCCGATAATGATCAAGGGTATGGAGAAAATTCCGTTTGACGAGATTGATAATCCAGTGGTGTCCGGGAGTGATCATACTGACCCGGGTGAGCAGTCCCAAAAGCATCAACAGGAGCGTCAACAGGAGCGTCAACAGGAGTCAAGCATGGACAGCAAACCTGCGCTCGTTTTGCTCATAGCCATCGATCAGCTTCGAAATAATCGAATCGATGTATCTTTGCCGGGAGGCCTTGGCAAGTTAGCCCGGGAAGGCAAAAGGTATACCGATGCCAGCTTAGATCATGGTTTGACGAGCACCTGCCCGGGGCATGCTGTGATGATGACCGGAGTGAATCCGAGTAAGGCAGGGATCCCCGGAAATTACTATATCGACACTGCAGCATGGGCCCTTAGATACTGCGTTGAAGACGACGCGGCTGAGCACCTTGTCCTCGGAGGCGAGGAAGGGCGGTCGCCCTGGATGCTAACGGAACCGACGCTCGGTCAACGGGTGAAAGCGCTTTTTAATGGTCGCTCTTTTTCGCTTAGTGGCAAAGATCGCGCCGCGATTATGATGGCCGGGCATGAAGCTGATGGCGTGTATTGGTTTGACAAGGATCAAGTGCGCTTCACCACAAGTAAGTATTACGAGCAGTCACTTCCAGATTATGTGAACACGTTTAACAAACTGTTTGTTGATTCATTACCGCTTCTGTGGGAGCACGACGCAGGACGATTTAGAGCCGATGATTATGTCGGCGAGTCAGATGATAATAGTCGAGTGAGTGGTCACGCGATTCGAGAAGGAGATACAGATGAGTTAGGTGAGCGAATTTATGATTCGCCTTATCTCGATAAACTTACCTTTGAACTGGCTCGTAGACTCGTCACTGAGGAGGCGTTGGGACAAAAAGGAGTGACCGACGTTCTGACGATATCCTTGTCTGCCTACGATACGGTCGGACATCAATTCGGTCCGTACAGCGCGGAGTCTGAACACAGCTTGAATATCATCGATGCTGAGTTGGCGATGCTCCTCGAGTTGCTTGATCAAACCGTTGGTGAGGATCGTTATATCGTTGCCTTGACGAGTGATCATGGTGTGGCGAATCTCCCGGAGTGGCAGTCTGAATTGGGTAAAAATCGCTGTCCCATTGAGGGCGGGCGTATCGGCTTGTACGGTTTCATTGGTGGTTTGTTGTTCGATATATACGCCGAATATACTGCGCCCTGGGACTTGCCGACAGATCTTGTGATGTTCAGCGGCAGTCAGCTCTACATCAATCGACCCTATCTGGCACAAAATCAGCTTGAATTTGATCAGGTTGTTTCAGGCTTAAAGCGTATTTTGGAAAGTGAGCCTGGCGTAAAAAAATTGTGGACCAGATACGAAATTGAGAACACCCAGTCCAGTGAAGCACGATTGCTGCGTAATTCAATCGTCGAGGGTGCTAGTGGAGATCTATTCCTGCAGATGGAACAGGATTGTATTATTTCGAGTACCGGTACGACCCATGGATCGCTGTACGACTATGACAGATCTATCCCACTGATTTTTTATGGTCAATGGGTGTCCCCTGGGGTTGATACAACACCGGTAAACAGTATCGATATCGCACCCACGCTGATGGAGGTTCTTGGTATACCTCTGCCTTCAAATCTAGACGGAAAGGCATTAGAACTATCGCCCTGAGGGACGCTCTTAACTCGGTATAGGACTGTCAGCGCTGAGGAAATTGATCGGGTATCTTCCACGACTCGCCCGACCAATCAGATTAAAGATTCATTAATCAGGATTATCGAAGTGATGACAGCGGATAGAGCAATGGCGTATTGTGAGGGCTTTATTGGTGCAGGCGTATAAATGTCGCTGGAAAAGTGAGCGCTCCGCAAATACGCAAATCTGTGCGCCTTGTAGATAAAGCAATCTTAATAATAGAACCAAATACTTTTTTGAATTAACTGATGAGGACGTGAAAATGGGTGAAGCTTGGATTATTGATGGGGTTAGGTCTCCCCGGGGTCGTGGTAAAAAAGGTGCAGGTGGTTTGGCAGACGTGCACCCGCAGCGTGTCATGGCACAGGTGCTGAATGGACTTAAAGACAAGGTGGGTTTTGAAGTCGGTGATGTCGAAGACGTAGTTGCTGGTAATGGTTCCGGTACCGGCGATCATGCTCATGACATTGCCCGATCTTCTGTACTTGATGCTGGCTGGCCAATCAATGTCCCCGGTGTGACGCTCCATAGATTCTGTGGTTCTGGCCAACAAGCTGTAACAATGGCGGCTATGGGCATTATGGCTGGTCAACAGGATTTGGTGATTGGCGGTGGTGTTGAATCAATGTCAAGGTATTCACCTAACCACACCGATGGTTTTACAGCTAACAATAAGCATCTGTTCGAACAGTATCCGCTGATTCCTCAGGGTGTGTCTGCGGATCTTATCGCGACGCGCGAAGGATTTTCACGTGAGCAGTGTGATGCCTATGCCGTCCGGAGTCAGGAGCGTGCTGCTGCATCAATAAAAGCGGGGCACTTTACTGACTCTATTGTTCCTATCTATCACAATGATGGACAGTTGGCGCTGGATAAAGATGAGCATCCTAGACCGGGTACGACGCTTGAAAATATGCAAGGTTTAAACCCTTCTTTCGAAAAAATGGGTACGACACTTTATGATGGTCATGACCGGACTTTTGATCAAATTTGTAAAGATGTCTATCCTGAAATTGACGGCGTGACCCACGTCCACCATGCGGGAAATTCATCCGGTGTGGTCGATGGCGCAGGGGCAATATTGTTGTCATCTCCCGGATACGCAAAAGCAAATGGTTTGAAACCGAGAGCAAAAATAGTGATGACGGCCACTGCCGGTACAGAGCCTGTCATTATGCTGACAGCGCCAGGGCCGGCCGCGGAAATATGTCTTAAAAAAGCGGGCATGACAAAAGATGATATTGATCTGTTTGAGATTAACGAAGCGTTTGCCGCCGTTGTGCTTAAGTTTCAAAAAGATTTGGGCGTCGAAGATGACATTATTAACGTTGCTGGCGGGGCGATTGCCCTAGGTCATCCAATCGGTGCAACGGGTGCGATGTTGATCGAAACAGTACTGGGTGAGCTTGAGCGAAGAGATAAGACAACGGCCTTGATCGCAATGTGTACTGGCGGCGGTATGGGTACAGCAACCATTATTGAGCGCATCTAATACAAGGAATGACTCGGGGGATATTAATGAACGAAATCGCAGAAACCAGACAAGGCAAGGTGCAGGGTAAATTAAAAAACGATGTGTTGTTGTTTGCCGGTATTCCTTATGCCGCTCCGCCGGTTGGCGAACTGAGGTTCAAAGCCCCCGTTGCACATGCGCCTTGGGCAGATGTTCGAAGCACGATAAAGTTCGGTAAACCTGCGCCTCAGCTTGCCACAGGCGGCATGACCAGTGCTGTACCGGTTGATTGGGACGAAGATTGTCTTTTCTTGAACGTGCAGACGCCGGCATTGGATGACGGCAACAGACCCGTATTGGTTTGGATCCATGGTGGCGGGTTCCGGACGGGACAAGGCGCGATACCTTGGTACGATGGCGCTCAGTTCGTGCGAAACGGTAATATCGTCGTTGTTAGCATTAACTATCGTATGGGGGCGCTTGGCTTTGCAGATCTTTCTAGATTTGGCTCCGAATACGAGACATCGGGCGCAAACGGTATCCTTGACCAGGTGTTCGCGCTTGAATGGGTGAAAGACAATATTCGGAGTTTTGGTGGAGACCCGGAAAATGTGACGATAGCTGGAGAGTCAGCAGGCGCTTTCAGTGTGTGCAGTTTAATTGCTTCTCCAAGATCTACCGGTTTGTTTAAGCGAGCGATCTCCCAGAGTGGCAGTGCGCAGCATGCATTGACAAAAGACGCTGCTGGATTGGTAACCGATGCCTTTTTGAAAGTAACCGGTTGCGTCAACCCAGAGGAGCTTCAACAGCTTCCGGTTGAGGAAATCCTGCAACATCAAAGAACCCTCGATACCGAGTTTCTGAGCTCAGATGATCTGAATCTAGTCTCTCCATTTTATCCGGCCGCAGGTAATTCCGTATTGCCAGACCTGCCTATTGAGCTTATCCGCAACGGGCAGGGTGCCAATGTTGATTTGCTGATTGGTACCAACAAGGATGAAAGCACGCTGTTTATTATGAATACAGTATCGGATGAAAAATATCAAAGCGATGCGGCCCGGTTTGGCGCAGGTCCAGCTTTGGTTGAAACATACAATCGCAATCATCCAAATGCTTCGGCCACAGAGCGAGCTGTTCAGCTTGGCACAGACTTCACCTTTAGGATTCCAAGTATTCGCGTTTGCGAGGCAAGATCTGAGATGAATTGCAGCGATTGGATGTATCGTTTCGACTGGGAATCAAGGAATGGTTCTTTGAAGGCTACGCACGCCCTTGAAATCCCTTTTGCGTTCGACAACCTCGGAAAGAGTGGCGTGGGCATCTTTCTTGGGCCTGGAGATATTCCGCAAAATGTCGCTGACAAAATGCACCAGTGCTGGATCGATTTTATTGTCGACGGTGACCCTGGTTGGCCTAGATACACGACAGATGATCGTATCAACATGAGGTTTGATACAGAATCTGAAGCAGTGACCGATCCCGACACAGCCATTCGATCCGTATGGGAAGGTATTCGATAGTGATGTTGCTCAGGTTCGAGTATCCAAGCATCTCAAAAGCAGACAAATGGTAAAATTAACGTGAACAGTGGTCCGCGTAAGCTGGATATTCGAATATGAATTAGCGGTCTGAGCCACTCAATTTGTTAGTGAAAGATAGTTTGAAAAAGAGGAAATGATCAAAAGATGAATGGCATCGGCTGTTTTCTGGAGGGCCTGCAGCTTATCCGGCAACCTGGTTTGCGACGCTACGTTGTGATTCCCCTCGTGATTAATGTGCTGGTACTTTCTGCCGCCATTCTTTATGGCGTCAACCAATATGAAGCATGGATGGCGTATGTGGATGACTCCCTGCCAGAATTTCTGTCTTTTTTGGGAGGCGTCGTGACCGTTTTAGGTATGGTTATCGGGCTGGCGGTGTTGCTTTACACGTTCACGATTGTTGCTAACATCATTGCTGCGCCATTTAATGCAATATTGTCGGTCAAAGTAGAGGAAAAGATTACCGGTCAGATATTGACTAGCAATACGTCGCTGCACCTGATTCTCATTAGGTCAGTTACGCGTGAGATCAGCAAGTTAGTATATTACCTTCCCCGTTTGATAGGTCTGGTAGTGATTTCGCTGATTCCGGGTTTGAATGCTCTCGCTCCGTTCCTTTGGATCGCATTTGGTGCGTGGATGATGGCTGTTCAATACACCGATTATGCTGCGGATAACAATGAAATCAGTTTTTCCGAACTGAGAAGCAGACTAAATTCGAACACATTTCAGGCCTTATCGTTTGGGATGCCCGCATATTTTCTGTTAGCCATACCACTGATCAATTTGGTGCTGATCCCGGCAGGGGTTGCCGGTGGTACCAAATTCTGGATTGAGCACCTGCGGTAATCACCGAATGTCTCTGAAACAATCAGTGACCGATTCAAGAGAATTTCAATCGTAGATTTAAAACTATGCGATTTCACATTTCGTCATGAAGTATCTGATGTCAAATCTGTCGCTGACCTTGAGCCTACCTAGACCGGTTGTAACGATTTTTTTCACGGCGTAATGCTGGTCTCCTTATAAGAAAGCACTGAATGATTAGTATTGGGTCAAGTGCTGTATTAATTCCAAAACGATTGGCGCGATCGATATCAACAACAAGAGCGCCATGACAATATTAAACACCTTGTGATAAAGGTCATTGCTGAGAAATCGTTTCAAGGAGACGCCAAAAAAGAGCCACACCGCTACGCATGGAAAAGTCACTAACAGAAATGCCGATGTAATCGTAAGAATCTGTAGAGTGAGGTTCTCATCAGCGGTCGTGTAGGCTGCCATTGCGCCAGTTATCATGACCCAAGCTTTGGGATTTACCCATTGGAAGAGCACCGCGCTAAAAAAGGTGAGTGGCTGGCCGGCCTTGGCTTCGAGAGACGAAACCGGTGCGGTAGCGATGAGCCAGGAAAGATAAATGAGATACAGGATTCCAAGGATTTTAATGACCTGGTGAGTGATAGGGTATTGGTCAAATATGAGCCCCATACCCATGCCGACCATTATCACCATGGCTGGAAAGCCAAGGCAAATACCCAATAGGTGTGGGAGGCTGCGTCTGAAACCGTAGTTTAGACCTGATGCCATAATCATAATGTTATTGGGTCCTGGGGTGATAGTCGCGGCGAAAGCGAACAACAGGATAGCGAGATATAGCGTCATCTTAGCTTCATACGGGTTGGGTGCCTGAATTTTATAGCGCGCCACAATGCTAGGTTTTCAATCAGAATTCGATTTGGTCAGTTTCGATCTTAAAATGGGCAGCGTGCCTGATATTTGCGGGCTCATGATACCACTCGCCGGTTCGAATTTGCGTTGTCTCGCCGTTCATTGTCAACGTCAGCTCCCTTTTAGTCATGACTCCGTGGGTGTAATCTTCAGCTTTCACGTTTTAGGATGCCTTAGGCACATGTTGTCAGTTGTTGGTGAAATTCAGAGCTTTCATAATCCGAGATTAAATCTCAGCGCTGGCTACCCCGAGCATTTAAAAAAATTTGTCGATACAGAAGAGACCGAATCCATTCGAGCCGAAATAAGACGTTGGCCAGGATATGCGGAAACCCCATTGGTCGACCTCGGCAGTATTGCCAAAGCGCTTGATATCGAAAAAATCTGGTACAAGGATGAGTCCCAGCGCTTTGATCTAAAAAGTTTTAAAGCGTTGGGAGGCGCTTACGCCACCGCGAGGCAATTACAGAAATTCGTTTCACGCGAAACAAATAAAGTGATATCGATACACGACCTGCTGGGTGGCAGATACGACAGCTTGACCGGTGATCTGGTGATGACCTGCGCCACGGATGGTAATCATGGGCGCTCTGTCGCTTGGGGATGCAAACTATTCGGTTGCCGCTGCGTCATTTATATCCATCGTGATGTTTCTGCGGCGCGGGCTAGCGCGATGGAAGCACTTGGCGCTGAGGTAGTACGCATTAATGGCAACTACGATGACTCGGTTCGCCGCGCAGCGGAGGACGCAATTACATTTGAACGAACGGTTATTTCAGACACAAGTTATCCAGGTTATGTCGATATTCCCAGGGACGTGACCATGGGTTATACGGTCATGCTCGCTGAAATTGTCGAGCAGCTTGCGGGTGAAAAACCCACGCATGTATTTATACAAGCGGGCGTGGGTGGACTGGCGGCAATGGTATGCGGTTACTTCTGGCATGTTTGGCGTGCTGCGCGCCCAAGAATTATTGTTGTCGAACCTGAAGCCGCTAATTGTCTGCAGGAAAGTGCGCGCAAGGGAGAACCGGTCGTCGTCGAGGGTGAGCTGTCAACACTGATGGCCGGATTGGCCTGCGGCGAAGTCTCGTTCAATGCGTGGCAAATCCTAGATGAGGGTGCATCAGATTTTGTCACAGTCAGTGAATCGGCGGTTGTTCCAACAATGAAGTTGCTGGCGCGAGGTGTCGATGATGATCAAACAGTAGAGGCGGGGGAGTCTGCTGTAGCCGGTATGGCCGCACTGATTTTGTCCCGACAATCGGCGATTCAGTCTCAACGATTGGGCATCGGTTCCGGTAGTCGGGTGCTGTTGATAGGTACAGAGGGGGCAACTGATCCAGCGCTTTATCGCGCGTTGGTTGCTCGTTGAGAAACCACATTTGGGCATGCCAATGATAATATGGGTCCAAGAAAAAAACCGACAATGGATCTGTTGATGCGAAGAAGGGAATTTCTAGCAGCCTCTGCCTTGAGCCCAATGTTACTGAAAGCTGCTTCAGGTAGTGCGCAATTAAAGGTGCTGTTTGATACCGATATAGGCAGTGATATCGACGATGCGGTAGGGCTCGCATATCTTCTCTCAGAACCTAAATGTCAATTGTTAGGGATCACGACAGTGTCGGGTCAGCCTCATGAGCGAGCAAAACTGGCAAGTGCCTTGTGTATTGCCGCGGGGAAAGAGATACCTGTTTACCCAGGTGCGGCGCAGCCACTAGTCATTCCTCAGATGCAACCCAAGGTGCCACAGGCCGCTCGACTCAATGCGTGGGAACATCAAAAAAATTTTCCAAAGGACGGCGCCATTGCATTTATGCGATCGGTCATCCGCGCGAACCCGGGTGAGGTTACATTGCTCGCTGTCGGCCCGCTGACAAATATCGCGCTGCTGTTTATGAGTGACCCTGAGATTCCTGCGCTGCTTAAGGAGCTGGTGATTATGGGAGGGAAGTACTCAGACTATCCAACCCCATGGGGTCCGACGGAGTGGAATGCTATTGTGGATCCCCATGCTGCGGGTATCGTTTTTCGCCAAAAAGGATTGAATATCCGTGCTTTTGGTCTCGACATTACATGGCGTATCAGCATGACACCTGAAGAAGTATCTTCTCGATTTGAAAACTCTCCATTACTTCGGATCGTACTCGATTGGTCAGAGGTGTGGTTTAGAGAAAGAGATTTGCTGCATTTTCATGACCCTCTTGCTGCCGTAGCGCTGTTTGATCCTGCGGTATGCAGTTACAAAGCAGGCAAGATCGAAGTGGAGCTGGAAAATCGTGAATTTCTGGGCGTCACCTACTTTGAGCAATCAAAAGGCAGTCAGATTCGCGTGGCGACTGATATTGATCCCTCCCGTTTCTTCCAGAAGTATTTTTCAGTTTTTTGATTTTTGCATGATGGCGTTTCCATTCGATGATTTTATTGTGCATTCAGAGATCCGTTTGAAATGTGGGAATTGATATTTCAGGCAATCTTGGTATGGTCGAGGCTAATAAAAACCTTATAAATATTGATTGGGAGTAAAAGAATGAGCGACATAAAACCGGGTTTGCGACTAAAGAGTGTCGTATGCGATACCGAGGCGATGGTGATTAAATATAGCGGTGATGAAGGCATATCATGCGGCGGAGCACCGATGATAGATGCCAAAGCAGAAGCGCCAGAAAAAGGAACTGCCAGCGATGGTTTTAGCGACGGTAGTCTGGTCGGCAAGCGATATGTCGATGCAGATGATACGATGGAGTTGCTTTGCGTGAAGCCGGGTGCAGGCTCGATGTCTGTGGGCGACACTTTGCTTGTTGAAAAATCAGCCAAATCACTCCCTTCGTCAGATTAGTCTATGAATATTGCAATGTTATTACAGATGGCGGCAGAGACCTTTCCAGAAAGGGTTGCGCTGACGTCTTCGGGGACACACTACACTTACGGCGAGATTTATAGCGCTGCACAGAAAGCCGCACAAGATTTCTCCGAAAGCGGCTGTGAGTATGTCTCTGTGCTCGATGTCAGCAGTGCAGCAGTGCCGATTGCTTTGTTTGGTGCCGGTATTGCCGGTGTGCCTTATGTGCCGCTGAACTATCGTCTTGCGGCAGATGAGTTAAAAGATTTGCTGGAAAGGATTTCGCCAGTTTATCTGATCACCAATGATGACCAGAAACAATTGGTTGAAGGCGCAGATATCAAAAAACTGTCGTCTACGGATCGCTTTTTAGACTTTGTGCTTTCCGGAGAAAATATAGAAATCGAAGCGGCCGAGGGTGGAGAGTCAGTAGCCGTCCAGTTGTTTACCAGTGGTACAACGGGCAAACCGAAAGCAGCGATTCTGAGACATGAAAATCTGGTCTCATATATTCTGGGTAGCGTCGAGTTTATGGCGGCTGATGAAGAACAGGCTAACCTTGTGACTGTGCCGCCATATCATATTGCAGGGATATCCGCGGTCCTGAGTTCCTTTTATGCAGGAAGAAGAATTGTCCAATTACCCAATTTTTCACCGGAGCAATGGGTCGAACTATGTGAGAGCCAATCAGTGAGCAATGCGTTTGTAGTGCCAACGATGCTTTCCAGAGTGATGGAACATATTGAAGGTCTGGAAGTTAAACCTGCTTTGACGAGTCTGAAAGCGGTGGCTTACGGTGGCGGTAAAATGCCAATAAACATTATTAAACTCGCTTTGATTGCCTTTCCGCATGTGAACTTCACGAATGCCTACGGGTTAACCGAAACAAGTTCTACTATCGCTGTACTCGATCCAGACGATCATCGCGAGGCAAATAGCAGCGATGATCCTGAAATACATCGCCGGCTGGGTTCTGTAGGTAAGCCGTTGCCAAGCGTAGAAATCGAAATTCGTGATGATGAAGGCAATGTCATGGGGCACAATCATGCGGGAGAGATTTACGTTCGTGGCCCGCAGGTCTCAGGTGAGTATCTTGAAAGAGATGCGAAAGACGGAGATGGTTGGTTTCCCACGCGCGATGCCGGGTTTATAGATGAGGATGGTTATCTTTTTCTCTCGGGTAGAGCCGATGATGTGATTGTGCGGGGTGGAGAAAATATTTCACCGGGTGAAATCGAAGAGGTCTTGCTGGCTCATGACGACGTGACTGACGCAATGGTGTTGGGGATTCCCTCAGATGAATGGGGTGAGTCGGTGGTTGCTGTCGTAGTGTTAGCGCCAGGTGTTGATGTACATATTGCCGACTTACAAGCGATGGTGCGCGACAAATTGCGCTCGTCAAGAGTGCCAGAACAAATTCTGTTTGAGAAAGAGCTGCCCTACAATGAAATGGGAAAGCTTATTCGACGCCAGATCAAGGCACTATTCCTGTAGCGATTCTGCATCCGACTAAAGCCTTATGACCTTTACAGCTATGGTACCGCTCTCAATCAGCGCCGACCGAGCGCTCGAGGCTCTCCGAGGAGTCGGCGGATCAGAAAAACTATCGAAGTTTTGCGGTGCTGATCTGTTGCTCGAACGGGCGCTACTCAACCGATACCAATTTGGTACCGATCGAACTGCCGCAGGCACCTGCCGATTGCTAAGTGCGAGTGATGGGTTGCTTGCGATAAATTTGCCAAGGGAAGAAGACTGGCAACTGGTGCCAGCGTGGGTTGAATCAACACAAGACGAAGAATTTGGCACTGAAGCTGCCTGGTCCACGCTCACCAAGACGCTCTCGAAACACAAATCATCTCGCCTGATCGCACGTGCGCATGATCTGGGTTTGGCTGTATCACCAGCAGACAAAATCCCCGAGGCGCATTTGGATTACTGTCAGACATTATTGACAGCGAGCCCCGATATTCTCCGTAGAAATCGAAAACCGCGGGTCGTAGATTTGTCGGCACTCTGGGCAGGTCCTCTGTGCTCCCATCTGTTGCAGTTGCTGGGCGCAGAAGTCATCAAAGTTGAGAGTACGACCAGACCGGACGGTGCGCGATCTGGTGATGTTGCATTTTATGAACTATTGAACCAATCAAAACGCTCAGTAGCTATCGATTTCGGTACGCAGCAAGGTCTACAAGACCTGAAGATGCTTTTATCGTCGGCAGATATCATCATCGAGTCCTCACGCCCCAGAGCGTTGCTTCAACTTGGTATTGATCCGCGCAAAGTTGTGAAGAACCGGCGCGGTGTGACTTGGATCCAACTGACGGCGCATGGTTCCGATATGCCGGAAAGTCATCGGATTGGCTATGGCGATGATGCCGCTGCTGCCGCTGGACTGTGTGCGCAACTCCACCGGATAACAGGGCAATATGGGTTTGTAGGTGATGCCATTGCTGACCCGCTCACTGGACTTTATGCCGCATTGTCCGCGTGGCGTAGTTGGGTCAATGGTGGAGGAGAGATGATTGGACTCTCGCTTCGTCAGGTCACTTCTTTCTGCATCCAAAGAGAGCTTGCTGAGCACCGGTTTCAATTTGAGCACCACTTGGGCGCATGGCAACAACTAGCGACAAGTCTGAACAGTCACTTTGATGCTGCTTGTGCCCTGAGTAGCGAGGAACAGCCATCATACGTTTCTGATAGAACAAGAATTTGTGAGGGAAGAGTGGCCGCTTTCGGCGAAGACACAACCATGATACTAAAAGAGGCGCGCGCACTATCCTCCTAAAGAATGTAGAGATCTATCAACCCGGTGTTGCCGCGCGTGATTTTATTCGCAATATCGATGTGAGAATTCGAGAGGGGCGAATCGAAAATATAGGCACACTGCGCGCTGAAAGTGGTGAACCGCTGATCGATGCAAATGGTAGCGCGCTTCTGCCATCGTTAGCCGATCATCACATTCACTTGTTTGCCCTTGCGGCTAGAATGGCGTCGATTAACTGCGGGCCTCCTGAAATAAATAATCAACCCGAATTGATTGAGGCCTTGAACGCCGAGTCTCCTCAAGCGGGGTGGCTGCGCGGCGTGGGCTATCATGAATCTGTAGCGGGGCTTATTGATCGGCGTTGGCTCGATAGTTATGGGCCCGAAAGACCAATCAGGATTCAACACAGAGGTGGAAGACTTTGGGTACTGAATACCCGTGGTATTGATTATCTCGGCCAGCACTGTGATGGAAACTTTCCGGTCGGGATGAATGAAGATTCAGGTCACCTGTTTGACGAGGATGCATGGCTTAGAACTGTCACGGGCAAACGGCCTCCAGATCTCAGCAACGTTAGCCAACGTTTGGCCAGTTATGGCGTGAGCGCTGTTACCGATATGACGCCGCAAAATGATATTCGGGTCGCGGAACTGCTGATACAGCAACAGATAGAAGGTGGTTTACGCCAAGACGTGCTGATGGCTGGCACGCTTTATCCAGAATCCGCGTTGCCGATAAGCGATAAACCTAGCAGCTCGCTGAGGGTCGGTCCTTTTAAAATACACTTGCACGAAGCTCGACTACCTGAGTTTGATGTGTTGTGCGATATGATACACAAGAGCCATCTCGCTCAGAGACCAATCGCAGTCCATTGTGTCACCGAAATCGAACTGGTTTTTACGCTCGCGGCACTGCAAGAGACAGGCACACTAGCAGGGGATCGCATTGAACATGCTTCCGTGACGCCTCCGCAGTTGTTGCAGCAGATGAAGGCACTGGGCGTCCTTGTCGTTACTCAACCCAACTTTATTCTTGAACGTGGCGATCAATATCTTGAGGATGTTGATGCGCGTGATCTTTCTTCTCTTTATCGATGCGAGTCATTCTTTAAGTCTGGCATAAGGCTGGCCGGCGGTACCGATGCTCCGTTTGGTCAGCCCGATCCGTGGTTAGCTATTAGTGCTGCGGTAAATCGTAAAACATTTAAGGGCCAGATAGTGAATAGTGCCGAGGCGCTTTCGCCGGAACAGGCTGTTGAACTATTTATGGGAGACATCGAGTCACCAGGGGAGCCTAGAGTAATTGCTGTTGGTGAACCGGCAGATTTATGCTTGCTCGACTGTCGCTGGGGAACGGCCCGAACAGCGTTAACCAGTAATCGGGTCAGAGCAACTTGGTGTGGCGGAAAGCTAATCTACAATCGAGTCGATTAAGCCCCATTCAAGCGCTGTGCTAGCGTTGATTCTTTTTCCTGACAGGGCGAGATACGCGGTTCGTTGACTGCCAATACGTCTCGGAATACTGATACAGCCGCCAGCACCGGGAATGAGTCCCATTGATATCTCGGGAAGCTGGAAATAAGTTTTACTGGTTGCGGAAACGCTGTTTGCGAAGGCAGGGATTTCTATGCCCGAACCAACGCATGCACGATGCAGGTGGAACTCAAATTTATCAGGTGCATCGGCAATCAATCGGCTTGGTAATCGTATCGTTCGTATCAGGTGCGCCTCTGCGGCATTGTTATATTGACCAAATTCTTTCAAGTCACCCCCGGTACAGAAGCAGGGCCCGAGGGCACTGACCTGAGCGCGTGAGATCGTTTTATCTAGCGCTACAAGTTGGAATGCCTCAAAGAGCGCATCTCGCATTTCAGCAGAGAACGCGTTTTGATTGTCTGGCCGGTTCAGGACTATCTTCAGATCATCATGGTCTCGCGAGAGCAATACGGCCGGTGACTCATCTAACGGATTGCCGCTGGTCTGTTCTGGATGTTCTTTGCGGTATTGCTGCAGCCAAGATGCAAACTCAGTTCCGGATTGAAGTGTCGAGAAGGCCAGAGATTCGACGGTCAAAGCGTCCTGAACAGGCATGTTTTTGGTGGTTCTCAACACCTGAACCAGTACGGTTGCGCTAACAGGGTTGGCGCTAATTTGACTTAGGATTCGATTCAGTTCGGCCGGGTTGGAGGCGATCACATCGACAAATACGCCTAAACCGTTAGTCTGATGAGTTGAGAACCCTACAACGACTTTTGTCTGTCTTGTCAGCCAATGACCGACCTTTTTCAGTTCAGTCCCAGCAGGACAGGGGCCATCAAGATTGATCAGCAAGTACTGATCGTTATCGATATCGGCTAGTTGCGCGATTGCGAGGGCCTGCAGGTCTGCGAAATCAAGCAGGGAATGCATAAGCGCTTCGCTAGTCAATGGGCTTGCCATGTGTTTTCGTTACTCTTCGTATCCGCTAGATGACAATAAACTAGTTAGTTCCCGTCCACAAATCGATGATATTTGCTGAAAATAGGAAAGCTGAGCATAAGTTAGGTTACTGCGGGGGGCTTGCTAGGCATTAATTTCCCTGGTGCTTGCTCTTGGATGCACGTTCTTCAGCAGAACGCCAAGAACCAAAAGCCTTAGAAGTGACGAAGAAAATTAATCGCTATTTTGGGTTATACTGGTGTTTTCTCCTTTCTAACGTGTGCCTTTCAATCTGTTTGGCTCCAGCAGGTTAGTGCAACCGGTTTTCCCAAGGAAACACGATCATCAAGTCCTCTGAAATGAAAGCAGCTGGCCGAAAACCGAGTGGATTTGATGTGCTATCCATTCCCCAGTTTCGATGGCTGTTTGTCGGTAATGTGGCATTTTTTTTCGCGATGCAGGGGCAAATGCTAACGCGAACTATTCTGGCGTGGGACCTGACGGGTTTGGCGCAGTCGCTGGCTTATATTAATTTGGTGGTTGCTTTACCGATGATATTTGCATCCATGATAGGTGGTGCTGTTACGGATCGAGTGGAGCGAAGGCAGCTGATCATTGTCGGTCAATGTCTGATTACTTGTAACGAAATATTTATTTTGACCATGTTGTTGCTGGGGCAGTTGGAGTTTTGGCATCTGCTTTGTACTGCATTTGTTGCTGGCTGCGCTTTTCCATTTATTATGCCCGCCCGTATGGCGATTACCGTGAATGTGGTGGGGCCAGATCGTATTCAGAGCGCCATGGCTGTTTCCGGTGGCGCGATGAACTTAAGCCGAGTGGTTGGCCCAGCGATGATGGGCGTTATCATTTCAGAATTTTCTGTTATTGCCGCTTATGTTGTCTCGACCATACTCTATGCGTCTGCGGTGTTTTGTATGTTTTTTGTCAAACGCAACAAGGCGGTCCAACCCGATGGCGGTAAAAAGCCGCTGCTCGCGGATATTATCTACGGGTTCCAGTATGTCAGTCTTAACAAGCCTGTATTGGTATGTTTGATGTTTGGTTTGGTGCCGATGTTTCTGGCGATGCCGTTTCAGAATTTATTAGTGATGCTGGTTGAACAGACCTGGCAGGTCGGAGAAAGTGGCCTGGGTATTCTCATGGGCGCAGGGGGAGTCGGTGGCGTGCTGGGTTCTATCTGGATCGCCCGGCGAGGAGATCGTTCAGAACGACTCCGACTGATGGTTGTGACGGTGATAGGGTTTGCCCTTTTTCTGGCTGTGTTTACTCAGACCAGTGTTTTTTACCTCGCGCTTCTGCCACTGGTTCTGGCGAATCTGTGTGCCAGTGCTTTCCAGACAGTGAACAACGCGACGATCCAGATATTGGTCGATGACAGTGTCAGGGGCCGTATGAGCAGCTTTATGATGATGTCGTTTGGGTTGACCCCGCTGGGGGTGTTCCCCATGGCGGTTGCTGCCGATCATATCGGTGCAGCGAATGCTATTCTTGGTGCTTGTGTGGCGCTTATGATTATCACGGTGGCGTTTGTTGGGCTAAGCCGAACACTCAGGACAATTGACAGCACGGTGCGCGTTTCTATGGACAGAGAGCACAAGGAACCACTTGCTGGGTAGTCATTGCCCGAGATCATCAATAAGAAAGCAAAATCTACGCCTGAGTCCACCATGCGACGCCGTTTTCATCTTCCTCGACGGTAAGCATCCTTCTGTCTAGTGCGCAATGTAAATGAGCAATCGACTCACCCGTTGCAGGGAAGAAGCTCATATCGGTAATTTCACTTTTGAAAATCGCAGGAAACACATCGACTGCTCGTTTAGGTGTTTCACAAAGGTCGTATAGCTTTTCGAGAGCCACCTCATGCCAGTCTACCAGCGCCGTTAGTCTCTCATGGAGCCCTTTAAAGAGATTTTCGTGGGAGGGTAATACCAACAGGTTCGGTGGGAGCTGTTGACGCAAGCTATCGCACGAGGTCAACCAATCTCGTAGAGGGTTCGCCATGGGCTCTGCAGGATTGACACTTACGTTAGGTGTAATCGTGGGGAGTATTTGATCTCCCGCGATAATCAATTTTAGTTCGGGACAGTAGAGGCAGACATGTTCAGGAGAGTGTCCACGACCTATGACCGCTCGCCACTCGCGACCGCCGATTCCGATATACTGACCGTCTTCAATGCGACGATAACCAGCAGGTAATTGACTAATGTTTGCACCGAACTGGCCAAATCTTTCGCGGTATCTATCTAGCCTTGCTTCGTCAAAACCAGCCCTTCGATAAAAACGGATGGCATCTTCAGGCACGTCAGAGGGGCCGTCGGCTGCCATCGCCTTACACATATAGAAATCGCTGCGACTCATCCACAGTTCACAATCCCATTTTCGCGTAATCCAGCCAGCATTCCCTGTGTGGTCGCCGTGTAGGTGGGTGGCGATTACCCGGGTGATTGGCATGCCATCAAGATGATTATCGAAAATGTGTTGCCAGTGATTCTGCACATCTTTGCGATTGAGGCCCGTATCTACAATCGTCCAGCCATCGTTGTCGCGAAGCAGCCACACGTTAATGTGATTCAGACGTCCAGGCATTGGCATTCGCACCCAGAGTACGCCATCTGCAATCTCGGTAAATTCTCCCGGTGCCGGAATCTGATCGGCAAATTGATAGTTTAGTGCTTCGTATCCTCTTCTGGATAGATCGTTAACCATTACTTATTCTCTTCATGGGTTCAGTTGTCAAACAGGGTATTTATGCGATCCGGCATGATAACAGTTTCGGCGGCTTGAGTGGGAGCGGCTGTGAGGACATGTGTAAGCAGCACTCGCGCATTTATGGAATAATGCAGATCTTTGGTAATCGAAAAAGCGGCAAGGTGTACTTATGACAATTCTCATTACAGAACAATTCGAATGTGACGCAGATCAACTCTGGGCGATAGTCGGCACGCCGGATCGTGTTGACTGGGTGCCTGGCGTTAAGGATTGCGTTTATGATGGAGAAGTACGCACGCTTTTTCTGCCTGGCGCAGGAAAAATCAAGGAACGAATACTGGATAGAAATGCAGAATCGCGGACTATGTCATATTCCTGCTTCGACTCTCCAGTGCCCTTGGAATCACATCTTGCGTCAATAGAAGTTAGACCCAACGCAAAGGGATGTGAACTTGTGTGGGAAACCACCGTTATCCCAGAAGTTAATGAGCCGTTTATTAAGCAAAGTAAAATGGGTGCGCTGGTTCAGATCGCCAGTATTCTGGAAAATATTAGCTGATCTTTTTCAGTTGTGCGGGTGGTGAATCTAGTAAGCAACACCACCCGGCTTGGTCTATACGGGCTCTGCTAAAAACACTGGAATTTTTCGGCTTGTTTTTGCCTGATAGTCGATATACGGAGGGTAAGCTTCAGCACTGGCCTTCCACAGGGCGTCTCGTTCGGAATCTTCAGTGACTTCTCTCACCCGCATATTTGTCACTTCCGTTTCGTCCCGAATCTCGACTTCAGGATTAGCCCGCAGGTTATAAACCCAAACCGGGTTTTTAGGTTGGCCACCCATTGAGCCTACCAACACATAACTTTCTTCAACCTTTACCCGCATCAGGGGAATCTTCCTAATGCCGCCGGTTTGGTTGCCTATGTGAGTCACAATGATGCAGGGCATGCCAGTTTCGAGCAGCGTTGTGCCTTTTGTCCCACCACTGCTTTCATAGAGTTCAACCTGCTTTTTGACCCAGCCAAGGGAAGGGGGAATATAGTCTGCCATGTTTGTGTACCTTTGAAATTGTCTTGTTGTGAGCCTAGCAGTATTCAGGGCTGAACGGCAACAACTGGGCCACGGTCGAATTCGGGTTAAATCCCCTTATTTGAAAACAATGAGTTAGTATGGGGCAAACATCGAGTTTGCTCGATCAGAAACGTAACAATCTAACTGGGAAAGTCTGTGAAAAAGTCCCCACCATCATTGTTAAGTGGCATCGCTATTGTGGCTGGAACGGCGGTTGGTGCAGGCATGTTTTCGCTGCCAATAGTGTCATCCGGTATGTGGTTCAGCTGGTCTTTGGTTTTATTATTTACGACCTGGTTTTTTATGTATCACTCAAGCCTGATGATCATGGAGGCGAACCTAAATTTTGAACCAGGTGCGAGTTTTGATACGTTCGTCAGCAAACTACTGGGGCCTCGCTGGAATGCACTGAACAGCCTGACACTATTATTTGTGCTTTACATCCTGACTTACGCATATGTTAGTGGCGGCGGTTCGATTGTTAGTCATACGCTGGAAGAAGTCGCTGGTGTGGCGCTGCCAAGAACGCTGGCTGGACTGATTTTTGCCACAGGGCTGGCCGCATTTGTTTGGTATAGCGCTGCGCTGGTCGGTCGACTCACCTCTGTTTTTGTCGGCGGCATGATAGTGACTTTTATGATGTCCGTGGGCGGGCTCACACTATCAGTGGAAACCTCATTACTCTTTCAACTGGAACCTGAGTATTTATTCTTTACGCTTGCGGCAATACCGACCTATCTCACGGCTTTTGGTTACCATGGATGCGTTCCGAGCCTGGTAAAACTTTACCATCAGGATCCCCAGAGAATTCAAATTTGTCTGCTGGTTGGCTCCCTGATTTCATTAGTGGTTTACACAATTTGGCATGTAGCAACGCTTGGCAATATTCCAAGGGCAGATTTTGTCGCGATCAAATCAGCGGGTGGGAATGTCGGTGATATGGTTCAGGCGCTTGAAAACGTTGCAGATGCCAGTCAGCTGAGTAGTCTGTTGGGTTTGTTTGCCAACTTCGCTGTTGTTTCCTCGTTTCTTGGCGTCACTCTGGGACTTTTTGACTTTATTGCGGACAAGTTTAAGTTCGGAGATGACAAATTCGGACGTTTTAAAACGGCAATGATCACTTTTATTCCACCGGCCATTGGCGGTCTATTTTTTCCTAACGGTTTTCTTTATGCGATCGGTCTCGCAGGATTGTGCGCTTGTATGTGGGGAACTATCGTTCCAGCGATGGCAGCCAGAGCGAGTCGCGTGCAATTCGGTAGTCCAGCGTATCGGGTATGGGGTGGTTCAGCCCTGATTTATCTAGTTATAGGATATGGTCTACTGTTGGTTGTTTGTTATCTGCTAGCCGCTGCGAAGCTGCTTCCGGTTCTCTAGCGAGAGTCTCATCTTTATTGTTCAGCCATTACTCTGGCAAGTGCTTCCTCCGTTCGCCACTTGCCACCGTACAGCCGTATCATATAGATGACGGCGGTTGCCAAGACCATAAACACGAAAACGATCCAGGATGCCCGGGAGCCCATGTCCCAGACCTTGATGACAAAATACTGAACAAGCAACATGAACCAGTGAATCAAAACACTTGTCCACATCAACCATTTTGTATCCCCCGCACCTCTCAACACCCCGCCGGATATGATTAGCAGGGCATCTGCCATGACGTAGGTCGCTAGACCTATCATCATAAATTTGGAAAGTGTAAGTATCTCGGTGTGCTGTGCGGCGTCATCAAGAAAAACGCTCACAAGGGGCTCTCTCCATACAAAGAAGGCAATAGCCAATAGGAAGGAGTAGCCTATTCCAAGCATAAATCCGGCGCTCATTACCTCCCGCATGCGTTCTGTATCACCTGCGCCAAGGTAGCGACCGATGAGACTAATAATGGCAACATTCAAACCAAGCATCGGCACGAATGAAATAATGTCCCAGTTGAACACGATTGCTGCGGATGCGGCTTCAGCAATGCCATACGATTGGAACATCAACAAAAACAGATTGAATGCGGCGACGTTCAAGAACATTTCAATGCCGGAAGGAAAGCCCAATCTGACAAAACGATTAATAATCCCGCGATCGAATCGAAATGAACGACGAACCTGAAAAAACTCCATATGTTGAGGCTTAAGATAGAAGTGCGCGAAGATCAGCAGACTGAAAAGAGTTGAAATAATTGTGCCGTATGCCGCCCCTGCAATGCCAAGCTCCGGGAAACCCCAGGCACCAAAAATTAGCGCATATGAAAGCGGTATATTGAAAGCGACTCCTATCGTATCTGCAATCATGACCACGCGGGTTTCTCCGATCCCTGAGAAGTAGGAAGCGATACAGGTTTTGCACAGACTAATGCTGGCACCCCAGATAAGTATCAGGAAATACTGTTTCTCAAGCGCGGCCTGTTGCGGAGAATGGCCCATAAACTCGAACAAGTTACTGACGACATAACCGATGAGGAGTAACAGAGGAACGAAGCTTAAGGTAAGAATCAGCCCCTGAGTCAGAACTTTAGAGCACTTGTCCCATTCGTCCCTGCCAAAATACTGCGCGACCAACGCATTTGTGTAGGACAGCACGCCAATGAATAAAGACATGCAGAAGAACGAAGCAACACCACCACCTAGAGAAGCCGCCATATGTGATGGGCTGACCATCGACATGAAATAGCGGTCGGTAAAAATCATGACAGCAAAAGCACCCTGGGATATCACCATGGGATAGGCGAGTGTCAGCAGCTCTTTTAGTGTAGATTTATGCACTTCAGGAGATAACCTCTGATTTACTTTTAGCAAATCAAGATAGCGGGTTTTCTAAAACTGGATTTTTGAACAGATTAATCCTGTTATCGTCATCTGCGGGACCCACCGGGTTCCGACAGTGGAGTATAGAGGAATAGTTTGATCATCGGTGCAATGAATGGTGTTTGCACCAAAAATGCTGGAGGACAATGATTTTGAGGAAATTGCGAGTTGATGCGCTAGGCGCTACTGCTTTAATTTTGTTCAGTGTGCTACTCGGACTGAACCAGGCGCTTGTTAAGTTAGTAAACGCGGGTATGGCGCCGGTTTTTCAGGTTGGGCTTCGGTCTGCCTGTGCATTTCTGATTGTCGTCTCTGTTGCCTTGATCATGCGAAAAAAATTGAGTGTCTCTGATGGCACACTGCTGCCGGGTATTTTCTCCGGACTGCTTTTTTCTCTTGAGTTTTATCTGCTATTCAGTGCGCTTGAGTACACCACCGTGTCTCGGGTGTCGATGTTGTTTTACACCCAACCATTTTGGGTGGCGCTGGGTGCGCATTTTTTGCTGCCAGGAGAACGTCTTACTCGGACGAAATCGGCAGGGCTGATATTGGCGCTCGCAGGTGTGGTGATGTTGCTGGTGCGCGCTGACGATGGTGCGGGTGCCGAGACAATAAGGGGCGATCTAATGTGCATTTTTGCGGCAATTGCGTGGGCGTTGATTGTATTGGTCGCGAGAAAAAGTCGATTGGCGGATAGTACGCCTGAAATGCAACTGCTTTATCAATTGTCAGTCTCGGGCATTTTGTTGTTGGGCGTCGCCTTTGTCAGTGGTGAAACTTTCCGAGTTATGACACTGTCCATCTCATTAATTTTTGCATTTCAGGTCATATTTGTTGTTTCAATAGGTTTCCTCATTTGGTTTTGGGCTTTATCGACTTATCCCGCAGGAGAAATGGCTTCATTTGGTCTGCTTACGCCATTGTTTGGTGTGTTCTTTGGCTGGCTAATTTTTGATGATGTGTTGTCTTTTGGGTTCTTGATAGCGCTGGCAATGGTGTGTGGCGGTATCGTGTTGAATAATTTGCCAATATCTCGCCCTGTCGAGCGCTGAGATACGGAAATTCAGTCTCCTATTTCAGGGAATGGGTCTTCCATATCCGCTTCCAAGGGAATTGTTAGGCTGTTAAGTGTGAGTGATATCAGGCTGTAATAGCCAACTGTTGCGATCAACTCAATGACACCGGTTTGGGTTAAACGACTTACAGCTTTACTGTAGGTTTCATCTTTGATGCCATGTTCGGTCAACATTTGCGTGGCGATTTGCCAAGCGAGCAACTCGTCTCCCTTAAACTCAGGAATTTCCTCGCTTTTTAGCTGATCCAAATTCGCTGGGTTAACACCGGCCTTAATAGCAAGTTCTCGGTGGGCTGCAAATTCGAACTTTGAATGGTAAAAGACCCCAACGGTACAGATGGCAACCTCTTGAACATTAGGCGATAGTGATGTGCCGAACCGAATGGCTTCTCCGGCTTGTTGTATTGCATGACCCACACTGGGAGCGCTGACCCAAGCGCCGAAAGGACCGGTTGTGCCAAAATTTTTACGCCAGCCGCCTCTTGGACCCTGCTCAATTGCATCAAGCACCTCTTGCTGTTTCTCGGCAAGGTTGTTTCGATCTAATGGCGTTAACCGCATCTGGCAATCTCCGTTTTGAGCGTCAATTTTACTGGGTTTTAGCAGGCTAAAACTCACTCGCACGGTATCGACAAAGACTTCGGTCTGCAAGTTGGTGCCATGATAAACCCCATGAATTGTGGTTGATTAATGACAATTTCATTGACGATTGCGTTATTCTTGGTCGCAGCTGTACTCGACAAAAGGCGGGCCATTGGGACTCACGCATCGACACTGGACAATCGGTTGCAAACACGGATTTTTGCATTATTGCTTATTGTGGGTGTGTTTGTTGTCATGTCAGTTCCCGATCGCCGCTGGTGAGACCCGATCTGAAAGTGACTCTGGTGTTGTGGCTTTAGGGAGCTTTACATCTCTGGATCGAGCTGAGAAATTCAAGACAAAGATACAAACTGAATTGTCGAAATCAGCGCCGCGGCCTGCTGCTTCGGTCATCTTGCGAGATTTTACGACGGCTAGCGGCCGTAATAGCAAACGTGTGCTCGTCGTGCCGAGCAGTAAAACGCCAGACGCCAGAAGCCTGGTATCGTATTTTAAAACCCATGGATATCCTGACGCCTGGTTTTTAGCAGGAAATTTTGGAAACCCAGTCGACACGAGTAAATCTACGACCCGCGTTGCAACAGCAAACCCATTGAGACCGACAACAGAGGTTCAAAGAAAGCCTAAATCTATTGAGGTGCCAGAAGAAGCCGTCAGGATTGAGTCAGAAGTCAGCAGTCCAATGCTGGATCACATGCAACCGGAGAGTGCAAAACAGACGCTTTTGGGAACTCAGGATAGCATCCCATTTCACCGCATTACGATCCCCAACCGATCCCATGAGGCTGCTGGAATTTTGCTGGATGGCAAGGTTGATGAGCCTGTCTGGGCGTCGGTAAATCACTTCGATAACATGATTGTTGCAGTACCCGGTACAGGAGAGCCCGGTGCTTTTCCCACAGAAACCCGGCTCCTTGCGACCGAGAAAGGCTTGTATGTGAGTGGCGTGTTATATCAACCCGTCGATTCGTTGGTGAAGCGTTATTCTGTTCGTGATGATTTTATCGACAGGGACACATTTGGTTTTACACTGGACATGTCTGGTGAGGGGTTGGTGGGTTATTGGTTTATCATCGCCTTTGGTGACAGCATCATGGATGGCAAGGTCCTGCCAGAGCGCAATTATCAACGCGATTGGGATGGCCCGTGGATAGGTAAGTCAGCACAACGAGACGATGGCTGGAGCGTGGAAATGTTCTTGCCATGGTCTATGATGAATATGCCTGAATCAGGCCCAGCGCGTACCATCGGGTTTGCTTTAAGTCGTCAAGTATCTCATGCCAACGAGCGATATCAGTGGCCGGGCTATCCTTATTCATCTGCACGTTTTGTCTCTGCACTAAATCAGGCTGATGTTTCGGGGGTGAATCCGAGACAGCAGTTGTCTGCCATACCTTATGTCTCGGGAACTAGCGACTTCGCTCTCGAGGAAAAAGAAACAAGAATCGGTGTTGACCTCTCTTGGAAACCGTCGCCCAAGCTTGAGTTAACGGCCAGCCTGAACCCTGATTTTGGTGCTGTAGAGGCAGATGATGTTGTATTGAATCTCAAAGCAGCCGAAACATTTTTTCCTGAAAAGCGTCTTTTCTTTCTCGAGGGAAACGAGGTGTTTGATAGCTCTCCGAGAGCCAATACCGGTAATATTTATCGTATCGTCACTAACGATGATTTTAGTACGACATCACGGAAAGTGTTCTTGAGTGATTTTGTACCAACGCCAATATCGTTAATGAATACAAAACGTATCGGTGGCGCTGCGACGCAGGTGACGCTTCCTGCAGGGGTTACGGCCAACCGTGGAGAAACTGATCGCCCAACTCAACTGCTTGCAGCCAGTAAGGTCGTAGGTCAGGTAGGTGATTTTCGTTACGGCGTGCTGGGCGCACTGGAAGATGATGTGCTCTGGTATGGCACTGATGCCTTGGGCAACACGGCAAATATTGAGGCTGAGGGCCGTGAGTTCGCCGTTGCACGTTTCCTTTACGAGGATGTAGGTGCCGCGCGAAGATCCGTCGGATATCTGGGTACACTTGTCTCTGGGCCACTTTATGATGCTGCGGTGCATAGTGTTGACGCGCACTACACGCGAGGCGATGGTAAATTAAGGTTAGACGGTCAGTTAATCCGCAGTGATGTCGACAATCTCACCGGTGATGGTGCATTGTTCGATTTGTTGTATAGCGTAAATTCCAACTGGCGCCACAAACTGGAAATCGAATACTTGGATGATGCTATCGATGTGAGTGACTTTGGCTTTCTAAGACGAAATGATTACGCCAGTGCTCGATATATCGCGCTCTACAACAAACAAAAGTTCACCCAATCTATATCGAACTTCAGAAGTACGCTCCTTATTGAAGAGCAGCGTAATACCAGTGAGCAGCGTCGGGTTGGCGGTGGTGTTTATCTGCGTACCTCCATGGTGATGCCAGGAAGAAATTCTCTTCGAGGAAGCTTTGGCTATTTGCCAAAGCGTTGGGAAGACATCGATAGTCGCGGCAATGGCTCATATCGTGTGAAAGAAGGTGGATGGTGGAATTTTAATCTAGCAACCGATGCAGCCAAGATGGTGAGTTTGTCTACCAGCATCGGCGCGACAACGGAAGATACAGGTGCCTGGTCAAGCAGCTATACATTTGGGGCGACTATTAGACCGATAGATAGCGTGTCTATTGATCTGGATATCAGGTACAAGAAAAGGCGTGGTTGGTTAGTTTATCAAGGTGGCCGAAACTTTGGCTCATATGACGCGATTGAATGGCAGCCTGGCCTCAAGGTAAATTGGTTTTTAACACCGCGTCATCAGTTTCGCTTAACCATGCAGTGGGTAGGTGTTACCGCGCAGGAAAATGGCTTCTTTGAAGTGCCTATCGGTGATGGCGATCTGGTATCAGGTACCAGAACCAAAGCAAGTCACGACTTTACCGTCAGTAGACTTACAACCCAGTTACGCTATCGGTGGGAAATTGCTCCGTTGTCGGACTTTTTTCTTGTATATAACCTAGGGAATTCACTGCCGAACCAAACCCAATCTGGGTTTGAAGACCTATTTAGCGACACGCTGGATGATCCGACGATCAGTACGATTGTGGCGAAATTACGGTATCGGTTCGGCAACTAACTTCTGGCAGTTAGATAGCGGTATAGCCTCCGTCGATGACGAGTTCACTACCCGTGATGAAAGATGAGTCATCGGAGGCAAGGAATAGGATACCTCTGGCGATATCATCCGGTGTTCCTAATCGGCCGATCGGATGTTTCTCCGTCAGCATTTCCCGCAGTCCCTCCTCAGTAATGTTGTCATCTTCCATGTGCTCAACAATGTTCCGGACAAGCGGGGTCCAGACATAGCCCGGATGCACTGAATTTACTCTAATCGGGTAACCCATTTCTCCGCACTTGACTGCAACTGACTTGCTGAGCAGGCGAACGCCGCCTTTGGATGCATTGTAAGCAGGTCCAGCACCACCGACGAGCCCCATAATCGAAGAGATATTAACAATTGATCCTCCGCTTTCTTTCATACACAGCACGGCTTTTTGGGTGCCGAGAAAGACCGAGTCCAGATTAATGGACATGACGGTTTGCCAGCTCTCCAGAGTCGCTTCCTCCAGCGGTGGTAAACCTGCGCCACTAATCCCTGCGTTGTTAACAAGGATGTCAAGATGATGATATGCCAACATTGTCTCTTCAATCACTGACTCCCAGTCATCATTCATGGTCACGTCATGCCTGAGTGCCATCGCTTTGCCGCCAGCGGCGATGATTGATTGGGATGTGGATTCTGCGCTTTCGAAATTGATGTCCGTCACGACCACTGTCGCACCTGCTTCAGCCATCAATTGTGACGTTCTTGCTCCGATGCCGCTGCCGCCGCCTGTAATAATCGCAACTTTGTTATCAACTCTGTTCATGCAGTATTTTCCTCAATATCGTCTTTGGTCATCAGTTGGCGTTTCAGTAGCACTATAATTTGACTAGCACATAATTTCCATGATCCGAATAGGGCAAGCGCGGTCCAGTTTGCCTTTGAACCGCCATTTCGGGAATAAGTTTGTAAGGCGAATGCTATTGCGGGAAAATAGTCGCGGCAATTGCTAACGATGCAAACATAACCATTATAGGTAAGAGAACGCTATGGCGAAGGACAATACAAAAGACCCGGCTGCGGTTTTTCAGGATTGGGTCACTCAGTGGGAAAGAGCGGCTGACCAATTCTCGAATCAGTTTATGGGCACTGATGAGTTCAGTAAGTCAATGAATCAAATGCAGAATTTACAGTTGGAGTTTCAGAAAGGGTTTGGCGAACTGATGGCGAAACAGCTGGCAAATTTTAATCTGCCCTCGCGAGAGGATGTCTTGCAACTCAGTGAGGACGTTCGCGATATCAATCGGCGTTTGGGCCGGATAGAAACATCGATCAGAAAACTGGCTCCGATAGATGGAGTAGGTGATCAACAGCGAAGAAAGACACCACCAAGAACGAAGAAGCCTGCCTCTCTTCAATCAGGTTCTCAAAACAAGGAGTAGTTGGCCGTGGCCGAACCAGCAGTAGACAACAAGCTTATCGACCAAATGCGCGGAATGGTTGACAGGACCATTCAGCGCAGCATCAAAGGTGTTCAGTTTGTGAGTTCAGGTAAAGCCCCTGTCGGTTTGACGCCAAAATCGGAAGAGATTTATAGAATCCCGATCATTCTGGTGATGGCGACGACCAACCGAGGTTATGTGTTCGATCTTTTGCCGGGTCAGAGTCTAGTTGAGTATTTGCTGGACCACGGCTTCGACGTGTTTATGATCGATTGGGATGCACCAATGTCGTCAGAAAGAGGTCTGAGCCTAGCTGACTATACTCAGGACTTTATCCCCACCAGTATTACAAAGGTTCAGGAAATCACAGGCGAAGAAGAAGTTAATATGGTGAGTTACTGCATGGGAGGGGTCTTGTCTCTCATTTACGCAGCGACGCATTTGAATGGTCCATTAAAGAATCTGGTGTGTATGACGACGCCGGTCAACTGGCATGAAATGGGACTGTTTAGTCTTTGGTCAGACGAGCGATACCTGGATGTTGATAAGCTTGTAGACACGCTGGGTATTGTCCCGGCAGAATTTATTGAACAGTCCTTTGAAATGTTGAGACCGGCACAGAAGACAGCGGGTCGCCTGCGAGTCTGGAGTGAAATGTGGAATGATGATTTTGTGCGCTCCTATCGAGCATTTGAGCGCTGGGGCAGTGAAACGCTCCCTCTGGCCGGCGAGTATTATCGGGAAACCACACGTGAACTGATGTGGGGTAACAAGTTGTATGAGGGTGAGTTAGTTGTGGACGGTATCATCGCAAATCTAGCAAATATAAAGATCCCAGTGATGAATGCGATAGCTGAACACGATCACATTGCTCCCTACAAGGCAACCAAGCCGCTGTTGGAAAAAATAGGTTCCGAGGATACCCATGAGGTGGTGCTGAAAGGCGGGCATGTGAGTCTCATTGCAGGTCCAAACGCAGTACGCAGGCTCTGGCCGCAAATAGATGTCTGGTTGTCGGAGCGTTCCGTATGAATGAGCTTTACGAGAGATACCCCAGACAAATCAGCTTAAAAGACGGCGATGCGAGCCTAGATTTACTGGTCGACCCCTCCGCGCAGGAAATCATGGATTTCGCCGCGGCTTTGCCGAGCGCCGACCTGCTGTTTCTCAATCGAAATATTCAAGTACCGAAAGTACTTGATGCTTGGCGAGAGAGTATTGCCGAGGGCGATATCGTCAGCATTGTAGCCAAACGTGGTTCAAAAGTGTTGGGGACGACAGCGGTTGTGCAGGATCGTTTGTCCTGGTCCGCTCACGTCGGCGAAATGCGAATACTGATCTTGCCTGAAGCGCGGGACACCGGGCTTGGTCGAGAGATGATTCAGGAGAGTTTCTTGATTGGTCTATCCTTGGGCCTTGAAAAACTTACTGTCAGAATGACCTTAGATCAGGAAAGTGCGATTGCTGTATTTGAAGAAATGGGCTTCAAGAGTGAAGCATTGTTTCGTAATCACGTAAAAGACAATCTCGGTGATAAGCATGATCTTCTGATCATGAGCCACGACGTCGAGGGCTTTGCTTCGCAGATGCAAGCCTATGGAATGGATGAGGCTTTCTAGTCTTCGGGATCAAACTTTTCATGTTGTCCGTGTTCTATTTTTGGAAATCTTGGATCTGGATCCCACGGAATGTTATCCGTTGTTGCAACGAGCCAATCCAAAACTTCTTCTTTCAGTGCTGCAACGGTAGCAGCGCTTTCGGGTAGATCGATGATGTTGTTGGTCTCGTCGGGATCGGTGATGCGATTGTATAACTCATCACTTTCATATAACCGATAAACGTAGGTGTGATCTTGATTCCTAAGAGAGATTGCTTTGCCCACCAGTTCGGGCTTTTCGTGCTGTAGTTGTCCTTTTTTTGCATATTCGCCATTGGCCGCTTCAAACAGGGATATCTCGCTCGTTGTAAATCCGCCTTCTGAAAATGCGGCATCTCTGATTACGGCGCGGTGGTCTTTCAACGCTGGAACCAGTGATTTGCCGAAATGCGTATGCGTGGCAGGAATTGAAGCTTGCTCCAAAATTGTTGGTAAAATATCGACCATTTCGACAAACGACGAAGCTGTGGCATCCTCTTTTACGCCTGGCCCAGCGACAATTAGCGGGTTTTGTAACAAACAACGATCAAGCCCCGATGGCCATTTTTCAACAAGGCCAAAGTCACCAAGATATTCCCCGTGGTCGGTAAAAAAATAGGTCAAGGTGTTGTTGTTAAGATTTTGCTGGTCGAGTTTCGCTGTAATCCTGCCAAGCTGATCATCTACTCTTGAGATCATGGCGTAGTAAATTCGCGTTATCTCCAGCCATTGTTCTTCGGTAACCCGCTCCGTGCCGAGTTTACTGCGTATGGCATCGTGGAAACCGGGCTTGTTTGTCCCGTGTCTGGCAATTCTTGGCGGTAAATCTACGTTTGCGTAGAGATCGTACCAAGGTTGCTCTACTTCAAAGGGTAAGTGTGGAAATATGAGCGGCACCCACAGACACCAGGGTCCTTCAGGAGCGCTCTCGAGCCAATCAATCGCGGTCTGGGTTGCGGCCTCATCAAAGTCTATCCAGTTTGACTGTGAGGGTCGAATACCATGATAAAACGCATCGTAAAGTGCAGAACCCTCATTGAACTGTGGCCCCATGCCCATTTGTTTGCGTTCGGGTTTTGTTGTCCAGCCACAGAAGTGAGTAGATTGCTCTGTGACCCCTGGTGCAAAGACATCTCCTCTGGCCCCCGCCCAAGCGACTTGGTATCCACCCTCTTTGAGGTACTTTAATAGGTTAGGGTCTTGCGGAGAGAGTAGGTGAGTCAGCGTACGATGTCCGCGGGTGTGCGGATACCAGCCGGTCA
>CAJXBG010000033.1 GCA_913050215.1 uncultured Gammaproteobacteria bacterium | reverse complement strand
CCACGCGCCGCGTGATGGATTCTTCAACCTCAGAAGGCGTGGCGCCTGGGTAGGCGACGCTGACGCTAATTTGTCCTGCATCAACGGTAGGAAAGACTTGCGCGGTTAAGTTCAGGACTGATAGCAAACCTCCAGCCATCAGCACAAACATGATGAGATTTGCCGCTACCGGATTTGCTGCAAAGTATCGAATCAGCCCTCCACGCGGAGTGCCGCTCATTCGTCGGCGTCCCAATCAGCTGCGGATAAGCGTGCGTGTTCAGATTGAGAGAAGGTTGAGGCGAGCTGGTGTTCGGATTCTTTTTGGTACTGAACTTCGAGCCCGGGACGTGCGCCTGGTACTGCGCCGAGGACGATGCCGTCGCCGTACTGGAAGGCGTCGGTTACAAGGCCAGAAGCGGTGCGACCGCGCACAGTGACCAGTTGACGGTGCAGTTCACCGTCCTTGGCAAACCAGACGGTCGACGCATCCTGCTGTACCAGCTCGGGTAGGGTGAAGGTGTCCGAGAGAGTAGGGCCTGTTAGTTGCACATTGACAAATGTACCGGGGGTGAGCGCTGCACTGGGATCGGCTTGCAAATAAAGTGTCGCAAATCGAGTTTTTTGATCGAGCTCAGCTGAGACTCTGTCGACGCGGAGGTGGTGCTCCACCCCGTTGTGGTTGAAGCGGGCTGAGCCTTCCGAGATTGGTGTGAGTCGGTCAAGCTCTGCTGTACTGATGGGCACCGCAATTTCGAGCGCATTCCTAGAGAATGCCTTGCCGATAGACTGCCCTTTGCTGACGACCTGACCCACTTCAGCAGTGCTGGAAACAATACGACCTGAAAACGGTAAGGAGAATGTGGTCCTAGCCAAGTCAACTTCGGCCTTTGCAAGTCGTGCTTTGGCGCTTGCGAGTTGTGCTTTTGCTTGATCGATCTGAGGTAACTTGGCGACGAGTGCGGGTACCGACTTGGCGGGGTGGAGCAACGCGTAGTTAGCTCGAGCCGCGTCGCTTTGCGCCTGCTCTAGCATTAGCACCGCTTTTGCGGCATCGACGTCCGCTCTGGCTTGAAGCAAGACAAGATCAAAATCTACCGTTTCCAGTGTTAACAATGGCTCGTTGGCCTCGAAGTAGCCGCCCGCGCGCATTGCTGTTGATAGAGAGGCTATTCGGCCGGTTACCTGCGGCGTGAGAGCAACATAATTTCGTACGGCGATTGTGCCGGTCGCTTCGATGTCAACTGAGGTTGCCGCAACCTTAGGTTGGATGAGGTTAACGGTTTGTGGCGTGGGTTCACGTGCAACTTGAGGTTTGACGGTGATCGGTTCGGCCTCAGGCGCTTGTGAAACGAATATAGCCCCACCCACGACGAGTCCAATGCCTAAAATTTGAAGCGAGCCGGTGATAGGTTTTCTAGGAGCGCTTTCGCTGCGTTCGCCGTGTTTCGGTTTCGCACGTGATCTAAGAAAGCTAAGCATGGTCGTTTATTCCTGAAAAATGAAAGTTTGTCGAGTGATACGAGGTGAACAAAGGACGAAGGTGATTAGAATTCTTCATCTTCACTCGTCGCGCGAACGCAGTTTTGTGTGGCAGACGTTTTTTTTGCTCGGCTTCGAGACATCGCTTGAATGAAGGCAACCGTCGTGCCTAGTGCGATGAGTAAGGCGATGAAAAACGTCATCATGATCTTAATTTAGTGGAGTTCATTAAAACATTACGCAAAAGCAGCGTGTATGGATCACGTTTGGGGTAAATTGGCCGGGAACGAGACGGGCGGGTTGTTGGTTGCATGTTTGCGCTTGCAAGCGTCAGGCACGGTGTTGATGGTAGGTTATATTCAGTTTTCTAAAGCCTTCTCGCGAGTTGCACAGCGCACCTTGAGCCTGCGCCCACAAGCCAACACCAAATATCAATAAAAAGGTTTTGCGAGGGACCTGCCAGTTTTGCCGCTTCGTCTTTGTGGTCTATTTCATCCTGCATACACGCCTCGAGAGTCGCCCTGATATCGGGAGCGTTAATTAAAGCTGGGTGAGAGATTTGCTGCTGATAGTGGGTTTCAACAAAAGTCTCGACCGCAGCGATGGTTTTGTAAACCGCCTTTTGCCCAAAGCACGCGGGCAAAAAACCAGTCATAAATCCGGCGATTCGCCATAGCGGCAATAGAATGCTGTGAGCGCGATGTGGCAGCAAAGCATTCATTTTCAACAGGTGCTGTTCTTCAGTCTGGAGATGTCTTTCACAAAACTGCCGAAGCGATTGCTGGGGTCTTGCCGCAAGCACGCCTTTATAAATCCAAACCGCGCCAGTTTCGCCAGCGTGATCTGATCGAAGCTCACCCTCTAGCCAGTCAGAGAAGTCACGTGCGGACTCTGCCATCAGGTTTTCTCCGCGACCATCATGTAGTTGGCGCGCATATTATCGGTGGTATAAAGATAGCGTCTCAATGGATTCATGCCTACGCCAGTTTTTAAACGCACATCAAGTCCGCCGCTTGCAAGACTCTCTGCGGTTTCTTCCGGAGTCACATAGCGCCGCCATATGTGAGTCCCTCGCGGCAGCCATCGCAGCAGGTACTCAGCTCCTAGGATCGTTGTTAGCCAGGAATACCAAGTGCGGTTGATGGTGGCGACGAACATCAGGCCACCATTTCGGGTTAACGCACAGGCTTGCCGCATGAAGAGTGGCAAGTTAGCGACATGCTCCACGACCTCCATGTTCAGCACAACATCGAAATCCTGATCAGTGTCGAGGTCTTCAATAGAGCCGTGCAGGTAGTCGATTTCTAACCCCTCGGACAAGGCATGTTGCCTGGCAATGTTGATGTTTTTCTCGGCGATATCAACACCTGTAACGCAAGCCCCACACTTTGCCATCTGTTCTGAAAGCAACCCAGCGCCGCATCCGATGTCGAGTATGCGAAGACCGTCGAGCGTGGTTTGTTTAGTGTGCGCGAGGACTTGTTTGATAACAAAGGGCGTGCGGAGGGCGTTCAGTTGATGCAGAGGCCACATGGGACCTTCGGGATCCCACCATTGCTCGGCGTGGCGATTAAACTTCTCTGCTTCTTTTATATCTACGGTAGTCTGGTCGGGCTGATTCATGCCACTTTTACGATGTCTTCATCGTGATAGATGAGTTGTTGGCGTCAGCGTAAAATGTACACCCGCTTTAAACCGGTTGCGCAGTCTCCAGCAAGCGCGCTAAGGATATATTCTCGCCTTGTCTGCAACATCAAGCCCAATCCATGCATTGAGAGAACAGGCATAGCTATGATGTTGCTTTATCAGTTGAAGCGCAGCAATTGCTCTCTTAATGTGGAAATCAGCACGTTGTTGTATTTATACTCGGGTATTCGCAACTAATTTGAGTATTTGATAATGCCAGAAAATAGCGATCTACCAATTACCTATCAGCACGTACCACGATTCCAGCCAGGTTCAAGAGAAAGTATCGATTATCTGGATGAGCATGGTTATGTCGTCATTGCCAATGCGTTGACGAATGACGAGGCTGCGACTGCGGTTTCTAAACTCTGGGATTATCTTGAAGCGCTTGGCACAGGGATAAACAGAAATGACCCCAATACCTGGGACAATGATCGTTGGCCGACAGCGGTGCACGGTGGTATTTTACCCGGTCACGGCATAGGTCAGTGTGATGCGCAGTGGTATATTCGAGATGTGCCGAATGTTAGGCAGTCTTTTGCGGCAGTTTGGGACACCGAAGAACTGCTTGTCAGCTTTGACGGTGTCAGTCTCTGGCGACCTTGGAGTTTCAATCCTGAATGGAAAACTGGGCTCGGAGGTTCATGGTTGCACATAGATCAGCATCCTCTCGGTAGGCCCGGTAAGCAGTGCGTGCAGGGACTGGTTAATCTTTTACCCACAACACCGAATACGGGTGGCAACGTTGTTATCCCCGGCAGTCATATGATGCATGACCAAATATCCGAGCTGTATACCGAGCGCTTGGCAAGAATCCCCGCACAAATTGATCACTTTCGGTTTCCTAATAATGATCCGCTGCTTGCTGATTCAAATCCGATCACTTGTCATATGGAAGCAGGTGATTTGCTTCTCTGGGATTCACGCACAATCCATTGCAGTAGCCCGCCGACGAATACTGACGCTGTTGCGCCAGACAAAAATGCCCTGATTCGGGCAATCAGCTTGATTTGTATGATGCCACGATCTAAATCTAACGAAGACGTTATTTCGCGCCGGAAGGCCGCAGTGTCAAAGCTCACCTCGACAACTAATTGGAGTGATGTTTGGGTTAATGCTGACAAATTTCCGGAGGTTTCCGCGCCGGGAATAAAGGAAAAATATACGCTCCCTCCTGTTCCTGAGTTGAATGCGACGCAGTTGAAAATGGTCGGCTGGACAGACGATGAATTGAGACGACCGCCAGGCACGCAATCAGAAAGGCCCGAATTATAATCGGCTTGTGGAGAGCCGTCGTATTGCACCAGTGATGGCCGCGTGGTGCTGATATAACCTATCGATGTCGCGTGTCGTTAGTCGGGTGAGCTGCCGCCCAACCCCTGAAATATCGCGGAGACAATATAGTTTTGAACTTCGCTCATGGAATGGTTGTCGCCCACCAGCGCATTGAGTCGATTTTCATTGACTAAAGAGACGTAGCCATGCACGGTCGAAACGATCCAAACAGCCTGTAGTGATGGGTCAGCTTTGGGAAGAATGCCAAGCTTTTGGCAATCGACCAGTGTGGTTTTCATCTGTTCAAACGCTGCATGGCTGGTGTGTTGTAGCGTCTGACTGCCATCTGGGTCTAGAAGATCGCCGCTGAACATGACGCCGTAATACCCCGGATATTTTAGGCCGAACGCTAGATAGGCGCGACCACTTGCCGCAAATGCAGCTAACGCGTCATCTCCCGCGGTGTTAAGTTCCCTAGCCATGGTTTCTTGAAGCAGTTCAAAACCGCGTTCAACCACTGCGTTGATCAGTTCGTTTTTGTCTTTAAAGTGGCGATAGGGGGCAGCATGTGAGACCCCGGCCCTGTGGGCGACTTCTCGTACTGTGAGCTTTCTAGGACCTAATTCTTCGATAATATCCAGCGCTGATTCGATGAGCGCTGTACGCAGATCTCCGTGATGGTAGCTGCGTTTCTTTTCCGAGCCCTTTTGGTCGCTAATTTTCATACATTCAGTTTATCTTCTCTATGTTTCCTTTGTAAACATAGCAGTCATTTGCTAGTGTTTACAATGTTAACATTTACGCGCGAGAGAAGACGATGACAACAGCGGCCAAACTTGAGTTACCTGACAACCCGTTTTTACAGGGTGCTTTTGCGCCCATCAGACACGAATATGCTTTTGATAGCCTGCCTCTGACGGGAGAGGTCCCTGACTGTTTGAGCGGGTCCTTTTATCGAAATGGCCCTAATGTTCAGTTTACACCGCGGGGTGATTATCACCTGTTTGCTGGCGATGGCATGACGCATGCCTTTCATATTCAGAACGGCTCTGTTGCTTATCGAAACCAGTGGATACAAACCGCCAAATTTAAGCTGGAAGCAGAAAAAGGGCGGGCATTGATAGACCCAATGAATCCGTTCAATTGTGAAGAAGGGTATCTAGAGTTTTTGCTCAACGACAAGGAAGGCCTAGCCAACACCGCTTGTGTTTGGCATGCGGGGAAATTGCTTATCCTCGAAGAAGGTCATCGACCCTTTCAAGTTGACCCGATAACACTAGATTCCATTGGCTCTCATGATTATCAGGGAAAACTCAATACGGCCATGACGGCGCATCCCAAGCTTGATCCGGTGAATGGGGAGCTCGTATTCTTTGCTTATATGGCGACCGGTCCTTTCGAGGCAGATGTTGCTGTCCACAAGGTGAATAAGGAGGGTGTGCTGACAGAGTCTTACATTATTCCAACGCCCTACTCGGCGATGGTGCATGATTTTGTGGTCACCGAAAATTACATCCTTTTCCCGATCTTTCCGCTAACCGGCAGTATGGACCGTGCCATGCAGGGTCAGCCGCCGTTTGCTTGGGAACCGGAGAAAGGAGCATCAATTGGCATCTTACCGCGGGTCGGTGGTTCCGCTGAAAATATTCAATGGGTCGAGTGTGATCCTTTCTTTGTTTTCCACTTCATGAATGGGTACGACAGGGATGGCAAGATCTTCGTTGACAGCTGCCAGTTTGACCATGCACCACTATTTCCGACGGCGGACGGCAAAGAGACCGAAGACACCGAGGCAGTGTTGAACCGTTGGACGATTGACATGAGTCTGAGTTCTCCAACGTTCAGTACTTCGCAAATAGATGAGAATAGATCAGAGTTTCCGGTTGTCGACCCTCGATATGCGACTCGAGAATATCGACACGGCTACTATGCCTCACCCGATGCTGACGAGGGTCCTATGTATAATTGTATTGGGCATATCGATCATGTGACCGGTAAGACAAAAAAGTATGCCTTCGGTGATCGAAGAACCACGTTTACTTCTGAACCCATCTTTGTGCCACGGGCTGAGGACGCGGTAGAGGGTGATGGATATCTGCTCTCGGTAGTGACAGATTTGCCAAGTGAACGCAGTGCTTTACATATTCTGGATGCGAAAAATATAGACGCAGGCCCCGTTGCCACAGCGCAGTTGGAACATCGAATTCCCGTGGGTTTTCACGGTAACTGGCGACAGAATAACGGCTGACTACTGAATTGACTCGACGTTAGCTTCCCAATTTTGACCATCAAAAGGCGTGATGTTCAGTGTTGTGATGTCTGCGTCGAGGCAGCGCGCATTAATATCATAAGCATCAGGGTGTGACCGTGGGCGAGTATGAGTATGGATACCACAGGTTTTGCAAAACCTGTGCTCTGCGACCATTGTATTGAATTGATAGGTTGCTAGGTTTTCCTCGCCTTGGGTAAGTTCAAAGTGCTCGGGTTTTGCGATAATGTTAATGAAACCCTTCTTTAAGCAGATAGAACAATTACACTCGATGACTGCCAAACGCTCTATCCAAACTTTGAACCGTACCTTGCCGCAATGACAGCCACCTGTTGCCCAGGATTCGAGCGCTAGCGTTGTTGTCGTCATTTACATTCCTCAAAATTTTCAAAAGTCTATTTGCTACTCGAACGAAAGCTAAGTAGGCCAGTTAAAGTCCAAGCACGCGTTTGGCGATGATGTTCTTTTGAATTTCGTTAGAGCCACCATAGATTGATTGGGACCTTGTACCCAGATAGTCAACCATCGCTTTCGCCCCAGCTCTGTCCGGCATTTCGGCACTAAAACTGGCAATACTCGCATACTGCCTTACAACCATGCCAAGTTCGGTGATGTCTTGCGCAAGTTCTGTTGCCATAATTTTCAAGATTGAAGATTCGTTTCCTGGAGACTCACCATTGGCGACGGTGGCTAATACACGAAGCACGGTGACATCCAGCGTGTCCAATCGCACGGAAAGCTCGTTGAACTGTGCTTGGTGGTCTTGCTCACCAATGCTCTCCATAAACTGCTCAATCGCAGCCATCTGCATGCGTTTGCCCGCGACATGCGCGTAAGAGGTCCTCTCGTTTCCCAGCAAAAAATTTGCGTAATGCCAGCCCTGACCTTCTTCTCCTATTCGATTTTGTACCGGTACGCGCACGTTATCGAATGTCACTCTGTTGAGGGAGTGTCGTCCATCAATCGTGATGATCGGGTGAACCTCTATCCCGGGGCTATTCATGGGTGCGCAAAGAAACGTAATGCCCTGTTGTTTGACGTCCTCATGACTCGTTCTTACCAGTGCAAAAATCCAATCCGCATGTTGGGCTAAGCTAGTCCAGATCTTCGTGCCATTCACAATGTAATCATCGCCATCTCGCTTAGCCTGACACTGCAGCGAAGCAAGATCTGACCCGGAGCCGGGCTCTGAATATCCCTGTGCCCAAAAAGTAGTGCTTTGCTGAATCCCCGGCAACCAGCGCATTTTTTGCTCGTCATTACCAAAAGCCACAATCACAGGCCCTACGTAAATGACACCCATGGGAACAGGGCTAATTGCCCCGGCGAGTTCCAGTTCCTCATCGTAGATAAACTTTTTGGTCACGTCCCAACCTGGACCGCCAGCATCTTCTGGCCAGTTCACGCATAACCATCCTTTTTCAGATAAGGCTTGTTCGGACTTTTGATAGTCTGCTTTATCGAGTGGGTCACCACTTGCAGCTTTCGCAATTAAGTCCTTCGGGTAGTCGTTTGCAAAGAAAGATCGTACCTCCGTACGAAAGGCGTCTGTATCGGGTGGAAAACTCATGTCCATGGTGTCACGTCTCTGAAAATAGTGATTTTTAAAAAGGCCTATTGGCGTTCGAAAGCACAGGGCCTATGTTACGGGGTGTGTTAATCCTGCGCTTGAAAAACGTATCGTTAAAGCGCGCACCCATTAAGAACCGCTAGAAGGATCATGAAACCCCAGTGCGCGGTACATCTCAAATCCGGCAATCTGTTTAACTTTTGGCGATAACCTCGCGACCTGTTCGGCAGGTACATCTAAATACTGGTTTTCTTCTTGTCGCAACCATCCCAGTGAATAGGTCAATATGACCCCGTAACGCCAATCTTGCGATGTGTTCGCACCAGCACCATGTAACAGCCCTCCTGACCAGAACAAGACCGATCCCGCGGGCATTTCAGCCGGCACAATCTCGTGACTTTCCGGCACGCGTTCCGTCGGCCATTTATGGCTTCCAGGTACAATGAGCGTGGCGCCATTGTCCGATCTGAAATCAGAAATAGCCCACATGCTAGCAACGATCAAATTTGGCCTTGGCACAGGGAAGAAGGTAAAAGAGTCTTCCTCGCGGTGAAGCACCTGCTCTCTGGCGCCTGGTCCCACTTCGAGTGCTGCGGTCACGTGTAGTTGATAACCAAACTCGCCGTTAGGTAACAGAAATCTATCGCAAACACCGGTTGAAATTGGGTGTGGTACCAGTTGCTCGGCGACGGTATTTGATCGTGTTAATAGCGCCGTCGTGCGACGCGTGCGGGCGGGGTAGAACTGTTCTGGGTCATCCTCCTCTACCACGCGAACATTGGCCATGTGAGGCGCTAATTCTGCGCTGATCGATTTTCTCTCCTGCTCATTTAGTAAACCCGTGACGACCATGCATCCTGCATGATCAAAGGCTGAAAGCATTTGCTCTGTAACAGCGCTGCTCGTGAAAATAGGGATGTCCATTGGCGCCTCCATTAGTCTCATGTTTAGCGACAGCATACATGATCAAACACTGGCCGACACTCAACCCGCAGCGCACCTCGGTGAGCAACCGTGATATGGTGAACGCAGTGAATTTGTGGAGCAAAGAACGAGTGAGCGAGGAAAAGAAAGGAAAAACAAAAAATATTCTTGAGGGTGCCGAGGGTTTTCGAGAGGTTTTGCCCGGCATATATATTCTACCTGCTCAGGGTAACGCGCTGGCGGTGGAGGGAGAAGAAGGTATCGTTCTCATGGACTCGGGGCCGGGTCGTGGCGCTACCTCAAAAATGATCGAAGCGTTAAGGTCGGTAACCGACAAGCCGGTGCAAATGATCTGTTATTCGCACGGCCATCTCGGTTACAACGATGGGGCGGATGACTGGATTACCCATAATGAGTCTCGTGGTGAGACCGCGCCGATTTTAGTCGCCCATGAGAATTGCCGTAAACGCTACATTCGATATCGTGAAACCAAGGGCTTGCAGCAGAAACTGGCAGCGATGCAGTTTCCTGGCGCCAAGATTAAATTCACGATGCGCGATCCTGAGATGACATTTACTTCGAGGATGATGCTGCCACTCAAGGGCCGACGGGTTGAATTGTTATGGGTGCCATCAGAGACAGACGACTGTATTGCTATGTGGCTGCCGGATGATGAAGTCCTGTATGCCGGTGCTGCCTTCCCGGGCACAACTATTCCGAATATCGGCACACCCTTGCGAACACAGCGTTTTACCATCCGGTGGGCGGAGTCTTGCGAGCTAATGGCCTCGTTGGGCGCGAAGATCCTGGTTCAGGAGTTCGGGCCGATGATCGATGATCCGAAGGAGGTCCATAAACGCTTATCAGCAACCGCTGAACGCTTGCGATGGTTTCGGCGTGAAGTGGTGACTCGAATGAACCGAGGTATGAGTGAAGGGGAAATTCTGGAAGACATCGCCTATCCCGAAGACTTGCAGCAGCTAGAATACATGAAAGCACGCTATGGCGCGCCAGAGTATATCGTACGAGATATCTATCGTGAGGAGAACGGCTGGTGGGACCGCAATCCGACATCCCTTCATCCTGAGAGCATCAATGATGCAGGTGATGCTGTGCTGTCGGCGATAACAGATCCGGAGGCCGTCATTAAACGCGCAGAGGTGCTCCGAGATGAAGGTCATGTCCAGTTGGCTTTGCATGTTGTTGATCTTATTGCCAACGCCGGTACGGTAGATGAGACGGTGCTGCGGGCTCGGGCGCTGAAAGCCGACCTCTGCCGGCGCCGTGCTAAAGAAATACGACCCTACGTTTCAAAGGCGCTATATCATTCGTCAGCTGAGTTACTACAAGCCGGGCAGCTTTCCTGGTGCTCGCCCGAAGATGACAGTTAGAAGGAAGGAAGTATGAGTAATTATGTTGAAGACAAAGTGATTGTTGTTACCGGTGCCGCGAGCGGCTTCGGTAAGCTCCTTAGTGAAAAAGCAACGGCATTGGGCGCCAGCGTGGTCGCCGGAGACATCAATGAAGCTGCCTTGAGCGAGGTGATTGAGCCGCTTAAAGCGCAAGGCGCGCGCGTTTCAGGCTTGAAAGTCGATGTTACTGTGAGATCAGAAATGCGGGCGTTGGTTAATCACGCGGTTGAAACATTTGGTCGAGTGGATGTGATGATCAATAACGCCGGTGTGATGCCGCTAGCATTTTTTAGAGACCATGAATCTGCGCACGATGCATGGGACCGCTGCATAGATATTAATTTCAAAGGTGTGCTAAATGGCATAGCAGCGACCCACGACGCGATGATGAAACAGGGCCGTGGCCACATAATTAACATCTCCTCTATCTATGGTAATCATCCCGTCACCGGTGGTGGTGTCTACGGGGCGACCAAGGCAGCCGTGGCTTTCCTAACGGAATCCCTGCGTCAGGAATCTCTGGGTAAAATCAAGGTGACCACTGTGAAACCTACGGGCGTGCCTGCTACGGCCTTGGGAACCGGTGTGGTAAACCCGGAAGCAGTTTCCGGCATTCTTGGTTCGAACGCACCCGAGTATATGGGGAAGTTTGCTGCAGCGGCAGAAGGCGCTTTGTCTTCAGAAGACATGGACAGCAATAATATCCAGTATTGGGCGCTTGAACCGGAATATCTTGCTGACCAGATTATCTACGCTATCAATCAACCTTGGGGAGTATCGATTTCGGAAATCACAGTGCGCGCATCTGGTGATGCCTATGTGATCTAGTAGATCACGCGGTCGCTGCGTCTGGGTACACGAGCTTGTGCGTCAGCGTGTTCTTCTTGCGGTGTGTCTCAGAGTTAAACAGCAGCCTGCGTGGCAACCTGAAGCCAGGCTAGGTCGGCGCCAGTTAATTGGCTCGAAAGCTTCTGCCGGACGTCCTCGTGATAGCGATTTAGCCATTCTATTTCATTTGCCGTCATCAGGCTGGAGTCCACCAGTCGAAGGTCAAATGGTGCAAAGGTCAGTGTTTCAAAACCCAACATACCATTGTCTTGTTCGACGACTACCATCAGGTTCTCGCATCGGATACCGTAGCAATTTTCTTTGTAGTAGCCTGGCTCATTAGAGAGCACCATACCGGGTAATAGCGCCTGCTTTGAACCGGTTTTTGCAATGCTCTGGGGGCCCTCGTGTACGCTCAGGAAATTGCCAACGCCGTGCCCCGTGCCATGGTCATAATCATAACCTTCGCCCCAGAGAAATTGGCGTGCGAGCACATCAAGCTGCATGCCGCCTGTACCCTTAGGGAAAGTGGCAGTCGCGAGAGCGATATGTCCCTTCAAAACCAGCGTAAACATCTTACGGTGTTCTGCGCTCGGTTCTCCGATGGTGACCGTTCGGGTGACGTCAGTTGTACCATCAAGGTACTGGCCGCCAGAGTCAACAAGGTAAAGGTTGTTGAGTGTCAGTTTTGCGGGGTCACCGTTGAGGTGATTGTAGTGGCAGAGTGCACCATTAGCGCCCGCTGCGGAAATGGTGTCAAAAGACAAATCCTGAATATCGGACAGTGCCATACGGAAAGACTCAAGTTTGTCAGAGAGTTCTCCCTCATCGTAGAGTTTGCCGGCCTCAACTTCACTCTCTACCCAGTGAAGAAAGCGCGATAGTGCGGCGCCATCTCGGATATGACAGTTTTTCATGCCGGTAAGTTCGGCCTGGTTTTTTTGTGATTTGGGTATCAATACCGGATCTGTGCCAGCAACGAGTTCGGCACCAGACTCAAGACAGCGTAGCTGGCACCATGCATTTGCCGTTAGTGGATCTGCCAGAACTTTAAGGCCCCCATTTCCCATTGTTTCGAGGGCGCTCTGGAGTTCTTCAAAATGCCGGATGGTGACGCCATCGCCAACATGCGAACTGAAATCGTTAGTCAGCTTGCGTGGATCAGTATAAAGGACCACTTGTCCATCTTTATCCAGCGTTGCAAATGACAATAGTACAGGTAACCTGGGAACATCCGCGCCACGAATATTAAGCAGCCAGGCAATAGAATCGAGCTGGGTGAGAAGAGCTATGTCTGCGTCGAGCCTACCAATGTCTTCGCCAATGCGTCGTCGTTTGCTCGCGCTTGACTCGCCTGTGAATGCTTCCGAGAGTAGCAGTGCGAGACTCTGGCTAGCCTCAGGTCGGTCCTGCCAGTGTTTATCAATTGGGTTTTGAGAAATCTCGACCAACTCTATTTCTTGCTTCGTTAACAACTGACGGCTTTCTTCATACCACGAGTAGGAGTGCATTCGACTGTCAAAGCCAACTCTGGCACCGGCGCCTAGGTTCTTCGATAGCCAGAGCATGGGGGGTTCTTCAATCAGATGGTGAAATTCATAGTGGTCTGCTGATACTTGTTGCCGAACCTGAATGGTGTAACGCCCATCGACGAAGATAGCAGCACTTGTTTCAAGCACAACCACCATGCCAGCAGAGCCTGTAAAACCGCTGACCCATGCAAGTCTTTCATTTTGCAGTGGAACGTATTCTCCTAGAAATTCGTCAGCTCTGGGCACGATATAGGCATCGATGTTATTAACTGCGAATGCTGCTCGAACTTGCGTTAATCGTTCATGAATTATTTTGCTCATCATTTTTCGTGACTCTCCAACAACTGTGAAACCAAGAATAAGTTGTCTGTTGCTCGTTGTTTCGCGGTCAGCTTACCCGCTGCCAGCTAGTTTTCTCACTAGGTTGATTCGCTAGCGAACGTGGTTTTCAAAAAGTTTATAAATCCGACGATATTCATCTAGCCAGGACGAGGGATATTTGAACCCGTGTTGGTCAAGAGGGTAGAGCGCGAGCTCGAAATTCTCTTTCTTAAGTTCTATCAGGCGTTGCTGTAACTTGATTGAGTCCTGCACATGGACATTGCTATCTTGCATGCCGTGAGCAATGAGTAGTGGCTTATTCGGGAATGCGTCAGCGTAGTATATCGGAGAACTTAACTCGTAAGCGGTCGGATCAACCAATGGCGTGTTCAGAATGTTGGATGTGTAACCATGATTGTAGTTTGCCCAGTCTGTCACCGGCCTTAGCGCCGCTGCTGCAGAAACTCTGTCCGGTGCCCGAAACATAGCCATAAGCGCCATAAAAAACCCGCCATAAGAACCGCCGTAGATACCCACGCGTTTAGGGTCGCCTCGCCTGTGAGTGACCAGCCAGTCTATGCCATCTAACAGGTCTTCAAGTTCCGGATGTCCCATAGATCGGTAAATCGCCGTGCGAAAATCGCGGCCGTAACCACGTGACCCGCGATAATCTAGGTCGAGTACTAAATATCCCTGCTCGGCAAGAAGATTATTGAACATGTACTCTCTGAAGTAACTGGACCAGCCAGTGTGGGCGTTCTGCAGATAACCAGCGCCATGAACAAAGACAATAATGGGTAGCAGGTCCTTGGTTTTTGCCGGTGCGTAAACACGAGCCCGCAATGCGCCATCGAAATGTGTTGAAGGGATATCAATAAACGTCGGTTGCTGCCAAGACTGTTCTGAAAAAGCCAGGCTAGTTGTGTTGGTGATCTGTCTTGATTCAGCCTTTGGTCGATTCTCCTGAAGATACCACTCGGGAGGTTTGTTGGGTGCTGAGTGTCGAAATAGCAAATCAGTCCCATCAGGGGAAATTATAAATGGCTGATCACCAACGCGACTTTGAGGGTCTGCTGGCAGGCTTGATATTTTTGCCATTTCTGCTTCTGTGCTGACGCGGTAAATATCGTAGCTGCCGGCATCCTCGACATTGGCGATGACGGTAAAATAGTCGCCGTCGACGGAAACCGTCGGAGATTCAGTCATATAATTTCCGCTTGTTACTTGTTGGGCACGTCGTTCGCTGAGATTCTTAAGATAAAGATGCGAATAGCCGGATTGCTCAGACAAGAACCACAAGGTTTGGTTGTCAGGCATCCAGCCATAGTCATTGTGAGCCTGGTTGATCCATCGGTCATCGGTCAGTCGATGTTGTAATGTTGGCTTGGGTTTTAATGGGTCAAGGGTAACCAACCATCGATCCTTGTTGTCAACGCTGTGTAGTTGCATCGCAGCTACTGTACCTGCGTTATTCCACTTGATTCCCTCGACTCTCACCGAACGGATCGATTCGGCCTCGAGCTCCTGTTCAATTTTTTCACGATCCGCACCGTGCGCGACATGCCAGTCAGCGGCCGATGAGCGTAGTTTTTTGAGGGGATCATTTTTAATACCGGCGAGGTTGGAAAAATCTAGCGAAGTGATCTCTCCGGTTGACAGCTTCACCAATGCGAGTTGATGTCCACCCGGTGTTTTTTCACCTACCTTGGTTCTCACTGGCACATGTTCCGTGTAGCCAGTTTCAGTCACATAGTTGGGCATCTTCTCTCTGACGCCGCTGTCGCCGGTGTCCTCGGTGGTGACAACAATACTGTACTTGCCATTGGTCGAGGTGACGTTCCAGATCAGTTTGCGCTCGTCTCCAAGATATACAGACTGGAGATGTCCTACTCCGTTTATCTGGGCTCTTTGCTTCTCGCGCTCTTTTCGCACTTCTTTGCGACGGTGTGCCTCGGTATGAGCAGAAATGAGTTTTTGATTACTCAAAAAACTGTAGTCAGGTTTCTTTGCAGCGTCTGCGCCAACCTTAATATTGGTCAGTTGTGAAACCAACCCGGTGTCCATGTCGACGGAGTATTGCTGTCCATCGCGATTAAATATGACCTTCTGTGCGTCAGACATAAATCGACCTGACAAGTCTTTTGCTGCTGACTGAGTGAGTGCAGTACGTTCGCCAGTGTCAAAATCAACCAAAAACAAGTTACCGTCCCTGTTAATGACCGCTAAATTTTCACGACGGTCATCTACCTGCTCGTTGAATTGCAGCGCAGCTGTTTTTGATTTGCCTGCGGTATTGTCATCAAGGTCAATTTGGAAGAAGTCGTGGAACTGCTCACCATGCCGCTTTTGGCGATAGATGATTGATTTGCCATCATCAGTGAATCGGGGGACCTGGGCAGTGTTTCCTATCCAGTCTGGAGCAGCCATGATCATTGACAGGCTTTTACCCGAGGCTGTGAGTGATGAATCTGCGAACCCAAGCAGTGAGCAAGTGAGCATTGCCAGCGTTGTGATGAACTTACTTAAGGACGTGGTCATTGATACTCAGCCTCCGAGAGGAAACATAACGGAACATTGAGGGCGGACAGTGACGATTTTGAGGTGCTGAAATTGGCGTTCAAATTAGGCTAGCATCGAAAAACACCGCCGCATTTCTTCAACGAAAAGCTCGGGTTGCTCAAATGCCGCGAAATGGCCACCTTTGTCTAATTCGTTCCAGTACTGAATGTTCTTGTACCGTTGTTCAGCCCAGGGTCGAGGTGTCGCAACAATTTCTTTTGGAAATATACTGCAGCCTGTGGGTAATTGGACGCCATTTGCTCCTTCATTGCCAAAGCTCTTGGCGAAGCTTTCCCAGTAAAGGCGCGCAGATGAGGCTCCGTTATTAGGTAGCCAATAAAGCATGATGTTATCCAGTAACTCGTCCCGTGAAATGACATTTTCGGGGTGTCCGTTGCAATCGGTCCAGGCGTAGAACTTTTCAAGTACCCAGCCTGCCTGCCCAGATGGAGAATCACTTAAACCATATCCCAGCGTCTGTGGTCTCGTGGCTTGTTGCTTGGAATAGCCTGAATCCCACTGTTGATAAAACTGACCAGCAGCGAGTGCTTTTTTATCCTTGTCATCAGGATTTTTCAGGGCTTCTTTGGTGGGTGGGGAACTTGGCATGTTCACATGAAGCCCCTTGCAGTTACCCAAGTTCTGGAGACCTATCATCGTCGTGACGGCAGAGCCCCAATCACCACCCTGCGCGAAATAGCGATCATAACCAAGACGAAGCATGAGCTGATTCCATACCTCTGCTATTTTTATCACGCCCCAACCGGTGCCGGTTGGTTTGTCTGAAAAGCCAAAACCAGGCAGAGAGGGACAAACCACATGGAAAGCGTCCTCAGGCTTGCCGCCATGCCCAACCGGGTCCGTCAGTGGTGCTATCACTTTTTGGAATTCAACGATCGAACCCGGCCAGCCATGCGTGATAATGAGGGGGCGTGCGTTGTTTTCCTTGCTCCTAACGTGAACGAAATGAATATCTATACCATCAAAACGCGATTTAAATTGTGGGAACTTGTTGAGTTTTTCCTGAGTTTTATACCAGTCATATTCAGTCTCCCAGTATTTGCAGAATTCCTGATGGTACTCAAGTGGCAATCCCTGGGACCAGTCGTCTGGAGTTTCAGCGTCCGGCCACCTGGTGCTTGCTAATCGACTTTTAAGATCGATAATTTCACCTTCAGGTATATCAATCCTAAATTCGCGTACTTCCGTTGCTGCGTCAGACATGGGTCAAGGCTCTTCAGAGGGTGGTTGACGGTTATTATCATAAAAAAATACCGTGTTAAGCAATCCATGATTCTCTTTTGATCCTTGATATGGTGATAGGTGCTGCTCAAACATCAATCTGTTTTTTTGCTTGCCTGACTGTGTCTTTATGCTTTGTGGTGTGAAGTCTTTAATCTTTTCAGGGGAAACGGTCATTGAAAAAACAAAATAGTCGTCGCAAGCTTGCCATCACACGCGCGGACAGTGACGACAACATAGGTAAAAAATATGACGGATTTTAGCAATGTTACCCATCTACTTTTTGACCATGACGGGGTGCTGGTCGATAGCGAATATTGGTATTTCAAGGCAACGCAGGACGAGCTAGCGGCGATGGATATTCATTTGACGCTGGGTGAATATATGGATCATATGGTCACCGGCAAGTCCGCTTACGCATCGCAACTCTCGACCGATCAGCGTGAAGCCTTTCGTGAGCGCAGGAATCGCAGATATGCAAGTTTTCTCTTGTCTCAGGATATTCAGATCCCTGGCGTAGAAAACACGTTGGCCAGTCTCAGCGGCAGTTACCCGATGGCGATCGTGACAACTTCTCGGCGCGAGCACTTTGAGTTAATCCACGAAGCGCGCAATATCACTTCGTATTTTGACTTTGTATTGGCATTGGGAGACTACGCACAGACAAAACCCGCGCCTGATCCGTATTTGGCGGCGATTGATCGCTTTGCAATAGCGCCGGAAAACGCGTTGATTATCGAAGACTCTGCGCGAGGTCTTGGCTCAGCCATGGCTGCTGGTATTCGGTGCGTCATGGTGAAAAATGAGTTCACCGAGCATCAGGACTTCACCGGTGCGACGGCAAAAATTGATGCGCTGACAGATCTGCCTGAATTGCTTGGCAAACGTCTTCCCGGGTTCCACAGAGATTGAAGCAGGCGTGAGCGTGGTTGGTTTTGATCTTGCCCACCGTCAGTCATGAAACTGAACGTGTCTCACAACCAAGGTGCTGGTTGTGAGACAGGCTGTCATTTGGCGTGACTATCTTCTCGGTTGAAGCGACGTGTATTAAGCAGCAAACTGGTCGAGGTGATAGTCGGTGTTGCCGAACTGTGCCTCAATGACAAGCAGTCGCTTGAAATAGTGACCAACCCGCAATTCTTCTGTGACACCCATTCCGCCATGTGTCTGCACCGCATTCTCACCGACAAAAAATGATGCCTTGCCAATCAGGTGTTTGAGAGCATGTACGCAGCGTTGAGCGTCCTCCCCGTTGGAAGCAACTTCCATTGTGGCGCGAAACAGCAATGATTTGCACTGTTCGTATTCCATGAACATTTCAACCATTCGATGCTGTAGTACCTGAAAGTCTGACAGCGGGTGGTCAAATTGCTCTCTGTCCTGGGTGTAGGCAACAGTGTCCTTATAAAGGACTTCCATCGCGCCGACTGCTTCTGCAGCGACAGCCAGAATGCCGTCGTTGATCGTTGCATTGAGTGTTTCAAAACCGCCATCAACATCACCAATGATGTCTGCTGCAGTGACGGCGACCTTATCAAAGGTGAGTTCAGACGACTGGAGACCATCAACGGTAGGGAAAGCCTGAATAGATAAGCCTTCTCTGTCTGCTGGAATCAGCGCAAGTGTTATACCTGACTGATCAACTGTGCCGCCACTTGTTCGGAAAGAGACAACAAATGCAGTCGCGGTGCCGCCGTGCAGTACCATACATTTTGTGCCCGTTAGTGTATATCCATCGCTAGTTTTGCTGCCTGCGAGTGCGACATTGTGAGGTTCGTCACCGGACTCTGGTTCAGCGTAGGCGAGTGCTAGCTGTTTTGATCCGTCGATCACACCCTCGAGCCAAGCCTGGCGTTGTTCATCGTTACCTGCTCGCTTTATGGCGCCGCCGCCCAAGATGATGCTAGCAAGATATGGCTCCAACACGAGACCTTTACCAAATTGTTCCATCAGCACCATTGTGTCGATCTGGTCTCCTCCGAAACCGCCATCGTCTTCGCTAAACGGTAATCCAAGCCAGCCGAGTTCGGACATCGTCTTCCAGTATTCCTCGCTATATCCTGGAGACTTTTTCACGATGGCGATTCTGCTGTCGAGATGATAGTTTTCCTGCACAAACCGTTCAATTGAGTCTGAAACGAGTTGCTGTTCTTCACTTAAATCAAAATTCATTTCAGTTCTCCTATTTCTTTGATGACTTAATGCCAAGCACTTTCTTGGTGACAATGTCCTTCTGAACTTCGCTTGCGCCACCGTAGATAGTGTAGACCCTGCTGGACATGTATCCACCCATACCGGCTCGGGCAAAATCTGGTCCGGCATTGGTGCCACCCCAGGCTGCAGAGAACTGTCCGCCTGCTTCCATGGTCAGCTTTTGAATTCGTTGTTGAATGTCCGTGCCCTTGAGCTTGAGGATCGAAGACTCCGGACCTGGCGCTGTGCCCGCACTGGCGGTTGCTAGACTGCGAAGCTCTGTATATTCGACGGCCATGAGGTCAACCTCAAGCTCCGCGACCTTGGCGCGGAAACTTGGTACATCCATCAGGCTGCCATTGCCGCGCTTGACGCTTCGGGCTTTGTTTTTTAGACCTTCGAGGGCGACAATTGAGTTAGAAATACCAGCAATACCTGTGCGCTCATGCTCGAGCAAACCTTTGGCATAAGTCCAGCCTTTGCCTTCCTCTCCAACGCGGTTTTCAACAGGTACTTTGACGTCTGAAAAGAATACGGTATTGACCGTATGTGACCCACCAAGCGTAATGATCGGTTTGATTTCAACGCCATCTTGCTTCATTGGAAACAGAAGAAAAGTAATTCCTTCCTGTTTAATGCCAGCATCAGATGTTCGAGTGAGACAGAAAATCCAGTCGGCAATGTGTGCCATGGTGGTCCAGATTTTAGTGCCGTTGACGACATAATGAGAGCCGTCCTCTGACAGTTCGGCCTTCGTCTTCAGACTGGCGAGGTCTGAACCAGCGCCCGGTTCAGAGTAACCCTGGCACCAGTTGACTTTGCGTGCACGAATATCCGGAAGAAAACGTTGTTGTTGTTCCTCGGACCCGTGGGCCATTAATACTGGTCCCAACATGCTGAGGCCGAAAGGCATATCCCATGGTGTCCCGGCACGAGCAGTTTCTTTCTGCCAAACAAAATGCTGATTCGGTGTCCAACCAGGACCACCAAACTTCACCGGCCATTTGGGTACGTCCCAGTTGCCCTTTTCTCTGGCTTTCTCAAACCAATTCATTCGCCATGCTTCTGCGTCGCCGCCAGTGTAGGCATTTTCTTTCAAAAAACCTCTGACTTCTGCTTCGAAATCGAGATCTTCTTTGCTCAGTTCAATATCCATTAAGGTGTCCAAATAGGTTTTCGAATAGCTGAATATAGCAAAAATAGAAATTATTACTAGAACAAAATTCTAGAATAGTGGTTTAATATGGGAAATAGTGATTCAGACATATGTCACAGAAATATGACCTCTCCCACGATGTTCCACAAGCGTCAGGCTGGTAAAAGCCAGACCCGTAAGAGCCAGACAAGTGCCTTGAAGTCCCGCGTAATGGAAGTCTCGCTGGCGCATTTCTCGGATGTCGGCATAGAACAAACAAATGTGGGAGACATTCTTCAGGATGCAGATTGCTCCGTGGGTAGCCTGTACCATCACTTTGGCAGCAAAGAAGGTATAGCAGAAGCGCTGTTTGTTGAGGGCGTTGATCATTTCAATGCGGGGTTGCTTGCAGCGCTGCTTCCACGAAGAACCGCGAGCACGGGTATCAAGGCGATGGTGACCTTTTGCTGCGAGTGGGTGACCGACCAACCGCAATTGGCGGCCTTTCTATTATCGAGGGAAATAAAACTGTCCGAGCTTGCCAGACTGGAGCTCAGGGAGAAAGATCGCGCGTTTGGCCAATCGACTTACGATTGGTTTGCACCCCATGTGAAGTCCGGTGAATTGCAGGCGTTGCCAACAGGTTTGTACATGCCGCTAATTTGCGGTCCCACACTTGAGTGTTCTCGAATGTGGCTTTCAGGCAGAAGCGCGCGTTCTCCCGGAGAAGTCGCAGCGATACTAGCGGAAGCCAGTTGGCAGTCCGTTAGAAAATCCGTGAGAAAGTCCTAATCAGCCAAGCGCCGCTTCAATGCTGACAGCGCCATTTTATTGGCATTCTTGATTTTCTCCATCGTCGGTGCGACAGCGGATATATCACCCAATTCAGCCAGTACCGTATGCACATCATCGTGTCCATCGACCTTGGTCATGTCGTCAAGCCATCGCGACACGTTAGGAAAGGTTGAAAGATCAAACACGTTGGTGAATTGAGGCTGCAACTGTCCTATTTCCACATAGGCTGCGAGATCTGCCAAAGTGACAGAGTCACCGACAAGAAAACGATGATTTGAAAGCCATCCGCTCTCGAGTGTTTTCAGCGCAGCGGTCAGATTCCTGCGTGCCCCCTCCTGAATTGCCTCGGGAATATTCAGATCTTTTCTGATCTTGGGAGCTACAAGTCCGACTGAAGCCTCGCGGATGTTTCTGTGATGGTAATGTAAATAGGCATCGATGGTCGCCCGAGTTTGCTCGTTCTCCGGGTAGACGTCGGTCCAGCCGCGGGTCCGCGCCAAGTAGGTCATGATGGCATGTGCTTCCCCCAGCGTGAATCCAGTTTCCGTTTCCTCTATGCAGGGGATAGTGCCACTCGGGTTTTTGGCGAGAAAAGCCGGATTCCGACTGCCTGTCTCTCCCTTAGAGCCTGGATTGATCAACACCATCTCAAATGGTGCTTTTTTGAGAAACAGTAACCACATAACTGCCCTGACGGGCTGGGAAAAAGGTACACCGTAGAGGACTAGCGACATTAGGAAACTCCCTCACTGAAATGCAGTCAGGTTAGCAAGTGTCTGCCGGAGCCTCAAGCGATTGCTCCCTCTATGCGGGCGCTCTGTAGGCGGAAGGAACTAAGTCGCGTGGCTCCTCACCCGCTTGCCCAGTTGATTCATAAATAAAAAGAGGATCAGAAAAAGACCTGCTGCAAAGAAATAAGGTGCAGTGGGCGAAAGCGTATAAAGTGCACCGCCAATAAACGGACCGAGTGTAAAACCAAGTGGCCCGCAGGAACCTGCCACACCAGCGACGGCGCCTTGCTCCTCCGGTGAGACCGCAAGCGAAGCGCCGGCGGTAAATCCGGGAGAGGCTAAACCCATGCCGAGTCCCTGAATCATCATTGCTATCGTTAGCCAGAGCTGCGTTTCGAGCAGCGCCATCATCGTAAAGGCGACGATCAAAAGGGGAATAGCGAAACGTAGCAATGTGAAGGGTGCAAGATTAAAACGTTGCACGATAACAGCCTGTGAAAACAGCGAACTCGCACCCGATAACATCATGGCAAAGCCGAAGTTTTGCGCCGTTTCTGCTGCGCTTAGGCCTAGCGCATCCTGAAAGCGAAATCCCATTGTTTGCTGTACAAGCCCCATGCCGGTGAACATGGCTATGCCGATGATAATAAATGGTAGGATTCGAGGGTCTGAGTACTTTAGGCGATCGCGTACAACGGGTGTTTGATGTTTCGGTGGCTCTTCTAAAAAACGCCAGACGAACAGGCCGTTGAGAAATGCAATAGCCGCCATAACCCAGAGCGGAGTCAACAAAGAGATGACTGCCAGACCCGCTACTGCCGGGCCAAGAATTGTCCCAATGTTATTTGCGGCGCCAGCAGCTGCCATACCTCGTGTGCGGCTTGCCGCGTCGGTAATATCTGCCATATATGCGTTGGCAGCTGGCATAGAAGCTGACATCACTGAGGCATGGGTCACCCGGGCAATAACCAGGGCAATAAAGAGGAGTGAGCCAGTTAGGATGCCTGCGAGTCCGAGGTATAGGACAGAGTTAAACAGGAAAGTCCCCGCTGAAAATCCGAATAGCCCGCAGAGCAGCACGCGCTTGCGTCCCCAGGCATCACTCCGTCGCCCCCAAATAGGGCTAGTCAGAAACACTACCAGACCGGACGAGCCAATGATGGTTGTGATCTGAATTTCCGACAAGCCCATTTCGCGGCCGAGAGGTGCGAGAATGGGGAATAAGACCGTGAAACCCATCCCCACTGAAACGAGTGAGAACAGCAATGTTCGCTTTGCACGTTCTGTATGGAACTCGCCCATGAGAGGAACCACCAAAAAAATGGTTAGTGTAAGCGCTTGAGAATCATCAGTGCAATGACGAATCGTTGAATCTACCGCTCCTGTAACGAGACCCGCACTAAATTGAAGTGCGCAACTGCTAAGTGATACTTATCATCGTCGCGTCTCAGTTAGGTGTTGAGTCACAATAGCGGTCAAACTGCAGATGCCGAATCCCGCGATCAGCGGCAAGACGGTACCGTTGTAAGATAACCCAATGAACATCCCTATTGGCACGGAGATAAAGGTCGCAAGTGAACTAGTGATTGCTGCACCAACCCCGGCAATTTTTCCTAGCGGTTCCATTGCAAGAGCATTCAGGTTTCCGAACAGAATGCCGGTACAAAATAGTATGGTTGAAAGGAAAAGCATAAACGACCAAAGAGGGGGGTGGCCATCGCTATAAGAGGCGAGCACTCCGTAGATCAACACGGCAGTGCTCATCGTGATGAGTGCGCGTCGCGCCATCGAGCGCATGCCAATCCGCATCACCAGTCGTGCGTTTAAAAGTGAAGCGCTGCCTACTGCGATAGAAAGTCCGGCAAAGAACAAAGGAAACAGCGTGCCTAACCCATATTGTTGCTGCAGGATTTGCTGTATCGAACTCAGGAATGCCACAAAGGGACCAGAAACCAATCCTGCGGTGATGGTGTAACCCAGCGTAACGGGATTACGCAAAACTCGACTGACTGAATTAATGAGTTGTTGCGCTGAAAACTGTGCTCTTTGGGTCGGCGGTAGGGTCTCTGGTTGGCGGATCATAAACCAGCATAAAACCAGTAAGGCCATGATTAAAAGCATTGTGAAGATCATACGCCAACTGGCGACGAACAAGATAAGTTGGCCGAGCGCGGGCGCGAGTACCGGCACGAGAATGAATATCGTCATTACGTAGGACATGACTCTGGCCATCTCTCTGCCCTGATAGAGATCGCGAATAATTGCGGTGGAAATAACCCGAGGTGCGCCGAGTCCTACTCCCTGTAGCAGCCGGCCCCAGAGCATCCAGCTGAATTCAGAAGCAAAAATACACAGCAGACTTCCGATGATGAAGATGGTGATGCCTGCGAATACCAGTGGTTTTCTGCCATAGCTGTCGGATAGGGGGCCGCAAGCCAACTGACCCACCGCTGTGCCCAGAAAAATCACACTAATGACGAGCTGTGTATCGTTCGTGTTGCTGACTTTCAGGTCGCGCCCGATTTCAGTCAGTGCAGGTAACATGGCATCGATTGATAGCGCGGTCAGGGCGATCATCAAAGCCATGATGGAAATAAATTCCACAAAACCAAGAGACGTGCGTTCGTCACTTAGCATTGTTTGCCAGACTGACTCGAACTATTGCAAATTGAACCCTGACAGCGTGATGGACGGCAGATTGCCAATAGATGGCAGGCTGTGTCCACGGGATGCGGCCAGACCGGAAGCGTTTTATTCGAACCCGGTATAAGTGACAAAGTTGTCGTTGTCTTCACGTACAGATTTGACGATGTTGGCAGGGAAATCAAAATCAGGCCAGCCCATTGCAACACAGGTCATGATCGTTTGATCATCGGGAATTTTCGCATGTTCACGCACCACCGACGATTGCATAATGCCTTGACCATTAATCACCGTGCCTAGACCCCGGGTCCACGCGGTGAGCACCAGACCATGCACTGCAGCACCTAAATCAAAGTGGCAAATCGTGTCGTGCTCCATCGTTTTTTCGCAGGTCACAACGATTGACACGGGCGCATCAAATTGACGAAAACCGCGCATGACCCAATCCTGACGTTTTTCCGCATCTTCGCGGGCGATATCCATCTCGGCAAAAAGCTGCTTCGCAATGTCGACCTGTCGACGACGATACTCACCTTCATAACCATGGTTCATTCTGATCTCTCGATCAACATTGGCACCGGACATCATTTTTTGAGTGTTGCCCTCACGGATCCTGTCCAGAGGTTCTCCGGTTACCACGTGAAAGAACCAGGGTTGCGTATTCATAGAAGAGGGCGCTCCCTTGGCGATCGCGATAACCTCTGCGATCAATTCCCTAGGAACCGGCTCATCCTTATATCCGCGGATACTTCGTCGTTCTGCGACCAGCTTATCGAAATCATTCGCTTCCATTTTACGGTGCTCATCTAAACTAGAAACAACCAAGCTATATGAAAAGTCGGCTATAGATCAAGTGACATAAGCGATACTAATGTGTCCCACAAACCTCCATTAAGACAAAAATGAGTGTGCGACAGATAGGCATTGACATGGGTGCGCATGGTGCGCTGCGCCACCTGTGTTAGGTGCGTGAGAGGGTGCTTAGCTGGGCGGCTGGGGTTGCTACTATTGCCTCTTTGGCAATAAAGATTCCCAAATCATGGTCTTTATTCGGCGGACAGACGGAATAACAATAGTGACTGACGATGGTGAGGATTTGAAAGGCGCATTAGTTGCCGAGGCCACTGTCAGAGTTTGTGATGGAGCCACCTGAGTGAAGAGTCATGCATAACCCTATAGCGCGCTTTTTGAAAACTGCCTCGCTCATTAAAAGTCGTGAGCTTAACGCCGTGGCGAGTTCGTTTTTGTTTGTGGTTATTCTGATGTCCGCGTATTACATACTGAGGCCCGTTCGCGATGCGATGGCAAGCGATTGGACAGATGCTGAAGTCAGCTGGTTGTGGACGTTGAATTTCTTCATCAGTACGGCCGTCGTTGCTTTTTACGGTATTGCCGTCTCACGTTTTCGTTTTAGAGTTCTGGTGCCTGCCACCTATGGCATGTTCGCGGCATCCTTTGTGACGTTCTATACACTCGCAACACTCTACGCGGATAGAACGTTAGTGGATAAAGCATTTTATGTCTGGGTAAGTGTATTCAGTCTCTTTCATATCTCTGTTTTTTGGAGTTTTATGTCAGAGCTATTTACTAAAGAACAGTCAGGCAGGTTGTTCGGTATCATTGCCACAGGCGCAAGCGTCGGTGGTCTGTTGGGCCCGTCTGTGCCGGCATTTTTTTCGGCATCGTTGGGTACCGATAACCTGATGTTAATTGCCAGTGTACTGCTGATCATGACCCTTCCACTGATCATTCATTTACAATCGCTGACATTGACGGAATCCGGTGACAGAACATTTGCAGATTTACCGTCTGGAAAATCGATAGGGGGCAACCCCTTTGCGGGCTTCAAGTCGTTCTTCTCGAACCCTTACCTGCTCTCTATAGGCCTATTTATTTTTCTCTATACCGGCATCAGTTCTTTTGTGTACTTCGAGCTAAAAAACCTTCTTAGCGACCTCACACGACCCGAACGCACGGCGATTTGGGCGCAGATGGATCTAGCCGTAAACGTATTATCGATATCCACAGGGCTTTTCGTCACAGGACGGCTCGTGAAGAAATTTGGCATGCCCGCAACCATTGCATTGGTGCCGGTGATGATTTGTATTGGACTCCTGGTCTTGGCTATTTCACCTTTGTTGGGCGCTGTCGTGGTTCTGCAAGTTGTCCGGCGCGCGGGGAACTACGCAGTGACCCGGCCTGCTCGCGAAATGCTGTTTACACGCGTTGACCGTGAAGCGCGCTTCAAAGCTAAGCCCGTTATCGACATTGTTGCCTATCGTGGCGGCGACATGCTGATGGCATGGTTATTTACGGGGCTCACACAGGGCCTTGGGCTGGGGTTAGCGGCTGTAGCAGTTGTGGGAGCAAGTATTGCGGCACTCTGGTCACTTGTGGGAATTTACCTTGGACGTTGGTTCGAGCGTGAAGACACAGAGGCTGGCGTGGTAGCTGTCGAGGATACGTCAGCCAGAGAATGACACGCTGATGAGATAAGTTAGGGATGAGTTTGCACACATGCCGTGTCATGTGGGTCGAGCAGTCTGTTTTGCATTTACACACTTTAATACTAGGTAACGGAATATATTATGAAAAATGTCACCAAGATTGCGCTACTGGCGCTTATGCTGAGTACGTCGGGCTTCGCTACTGCGGACCATCACGCTCATACTGATGACCACGCCACTCAGGTAAAGCATGTGGGTTTCAGTGAAATGGGAGAACCGGCAACTGTATTGGAGGTGACGTCAGAGGCGTCGCGGGCGCTGCGCCCTGGTGAGGTCCGAGTGACCGTACTGGCGTCGCCTATCAACCCCTCTGATCTGTTGCAGATCGCAGGAAAGTATGGCGTCGATCCGATACTGCCAGCCCGGCCTGGAAGTGAGGGTGTAGGGCGCGTAACCGAGGTGGCTACAGATGTAGAGAGCTTAGCCGTGGGGCAACTAGTTCTTCTTGCGAGCGGGAGAACGTGGGCTGAAGAGCTGGTCGCGCCTGCGGGTGGTTTTTTACCCTTGCCTGATCTGGGACCCATCGGTGCTGATGTCATTGAGCAGCTGTCGATGTCGGCAGTAAACCCGCTAACAGCGCTCCTGATGCTGACGTCTTACAGTGATCTTAAAGAAGGCCAGTGGATTGCGCAGAGTGCAGCGAATTCAGCGGTAGGTGGCTATGTTATTCAGCTTGCCAAGCAACGGGGTATCAAAACAGTCAATATTGTTCGACGTGAAGGGTTGGCTGATGAGTTAATGGCGAAGGGTGCGGACGTTGTCCTCATCGACGGACCTAACTTGGCAGCAGACATTGCCAAAGCGACCGGTAACGCTCCTATTGTTTTAGCACTGGATCCTGTGGGTGGAGATACCTATAGCCGTTTGGCAGAAAGCTTAGGCTATGGCGGTACATTGGTTACCTTCGGAGTGCTTTCCGGGCAACCGGCTACGCTCAACACCGGCAGCCTTATAAGCAATGACACTCGCCTGCGAGGTTTTTGGCTGTATAAGTGGTACCAAACGGCCAGCATGCAGGAGAAGCAGGCTGCCTTCGGACAGGTAATTCCTCTCATCGCCAACGGGACGTTAAAAGCGGATATCGACTCTCGCTTCACAGTTGATCAAATTCAACAGGCCGTGACGCGTGCCCGGGAACGCGGACGAAATGGCAAAGTACTCATCGTTCCTCGTCCTCTGTAAGCGTCGAGCCCATTCAGCGGAGGCTCGATCCTTTGACCGAGCACTCCGCGGTATTGGCGCTTGTTAAGACCTTATTTGAAGCGCAGTTTCAGACTTCATGTTCTCAATAACCACGTTCGCGATGCGGCCACCCTTTTGTAAGACGCGCAAAGTGACGTAAGCGAAACTAATGTGTCCCACAAACCTCTAGTAAGGCTGAAATGAGTGTGCGACTTTGTTTGATAAGCGGCAGGCGCAAGTCATAGCGCTGAGTTTGGCGCAGCTTGTTCTTTTTGTTGGTCTAAATGATTGACAGCCTTGCCAGTTTCGCTGGTAATCAACCAAGAGATGCCGGCACGACTGGCCTGAAATTCTTCGACAAGCTGGATTCTCTCGCTCAGGCTGGTATTGTTTTAGATGGAGAATTGGAAAAATATAATTGAAAAAGAGATGAGTGAATGATTGTTGTTAATGTTTTAATAGAATCAAGTGCAGCTGATATTGCTTCGGTTAAAGACGCGATTGCTGTAATGGAAGCTGCTTCGCAAGCCGAAGAAGGGTGTGAGGACTACACTTTTTCCGTAGAGTTGAATAACCCAAATAAGTTGCGAGTCACTGAAAAATGGAGCTCAGCCGAAGCGTTGGTCGCCCATTTTAAAACGTCCCACATGGCAACCTTTCAGGCTGCGATGGTCAGTTTGAATGCGACCAGTCGTGAGCTTAACTTTTACGAAGCGACGCCGATTGATATGCCGAGCTAAAGCGGGCTTTAGAGCTTCTGGTCTGATATCTCTTGAGTGAGTTAGCTTGTTCGTTCTCTGATCGGTACAACGAGTTCAATCAAGTCTGCGACCAGCTTGTCGCGTTTCACATGGGTAGCAAGTCCATCTTTTTGGGTGAGCAACATTGCTGCCCCCATGGGCACCGAAATGGTAAACAGGTTGAGGGTTTCGAGGTCTTCTTCCGAGTGGTTGCCTAATTCTTGAGTGGCGGCAACGGCTTCCTTGATTGTCAGTCTGAAGGCCTCTGTTGCCTGTTTGAGTTCGGCGCTTTCATACAGGGATAGATCCGGGTGCATCGTCGTGTTGAATTGCGCCGTGTTGTTCAAAGCCCAGTGAACAAAGCCCTGGCCCATTGCATTAAGGCGAACCCATGGGTCGTTGCCAACGTCGTTCGCTGCCGACAACGTCGCTCGCATGAGTTGGGAATAGCCTTCTGTAGCGATAGCCGTTAATAGATCTGCCTTACAACTAAAATGCCGGTTAGGCGCGCCATGAGAAACCTTCAGGTCTCGTGCTAGGCCTCGAAGCGTTAATGCTTCGATGCCTCGGCTCTGGATCACCTCCGCTGCACGATCGAGCAGTGCCTGACGAAGGTCTCCGTGGTGATAGCTGCGTTGATCGGCATCACTCATTTCTGTTTTCTGGTTACCCTGACAGGCATGTAAGTATAGCCATTGACGAAGGAAGAGTAAGTGCGCTCGGGTTCATCCATGAGCTCTATCTTTTCAAAGCGAACAAGAATTTCTTCCCAAAGGATGCGCAGTTGAAGCTCTGCGAGACGATTTCCCATGCAACGATGAATGCCAAAGCCAAAAGATAAATGCTGTCGGGCGTTGGGTCGCTCAATATCGAATTCATCTGCGTTCTCGAAAACTGAACTATCCCGATTGCCGGAGGCATACCACATGAGTATTTGGTCGCCTTGCTTTATCTGCTTGTCTCCAATTTCACAGTCAAAATTGGCTGTTCTTCGCATGTACGCGAGTGGTGTTTGCCAGCGGATCAACTCTGCTACCATCTTGGGCACCAGATCTGGATTTGCCGTGAGTTTATCGTATTGTTCGGGGAACTTGTTGAGCGCGTAAACACTGCCGGACATGCTGTTTCTGGTTGTGTCATTGCCTCCGACGATTAGCAGAAGCAGGTTGCCGAGATAATTCATTGGCGATAAATCTTTGGTGTCTTCACCGTGAGCGAGCATGGAAATCAAATCGTTGCCCGGGTTTTTCAGCCGGTCTTCCCAGAGTTTGGAAAAATACGTCAGACATCCAATAAATTCCTCTCGCCTCTGTTCTTCCGTCTCAATGATCCCGCCTGGTTCTGGGATAGCGAACGTAATATCGGACCAGAAAGTCAGTTTCCGTCTGTCCTCAATGGGGAAGTCAAACAGTGTAGCTAACATTAATGTCGTGAGTTCTATCGAGACGGTGTCTACCCAATCGAAGGTTTCACCTTCTGGCAGTGAATCCAGAACTTTGCAGGTGCGTTCCCTGATGAGAGGTTCCATGTTGACGAGGTTGCTAGGTGCGACAACGCCAGTGACGGTTTTACGCTGGACGTCGTGAACCGGGGGGTCCTGAGCGATGAACGTCTGGATATCGAGTTCACCTTCCTGCAATTCAGTATCTATCTGTGGTCCTAGCACTATCCCGTGGGCTGAACTGAAGTTTTGCCAGTCTGAATCAACCTTTTTAATATGCTCGTAACGCGTTAAGGACCAGAAACGGCCTTCGAGCTCCGTTTCGTTGAAATGCACAGGATCCTCGTTTCGAAGGCGTTCAAAGTACTCTTGCCAGCGGTGGGCGCGCCACATGTTGGCATCAACTGGCACGATGTCCTCAATAGCGACTTCGCTTGCAGCTGGTATTTCACCGGTGAAGTCTGCGCTCTGCGCGCTGACAGGACGTGTTTCTTCCGGATTGGATTGAGCTTCACTCATTTATTTGACCCTATGAATCTGTGCGGACCAATCGATTGGTCGGTTGATGGGAGCGGGCGTTTGACCTGCTATTTCATAAAGAGAGTTTATCGATCAATGTAGTCGCTGTCTACATTGATTTCCAACCGAAGCGGCAGATAACCAATTTGGGTCTGTTAAATGTCAAAGGAATGATTAAAGAGGAACCTTCCTCGGTGGTCACACTCGGAATCTACACCGATTGTGTCTTTCATGGCTTATCTTCCATTCACTGGTCTCGACGGGAGACCTGAAGCACACTCGTGTAGTCGTTAGCCATGGTTGTTCGTGGCTTCTCTGCTATGTGTCGCTATTCTAAGGCGACGAGACAGACATCGTAGCATCTAGAAAAATTACGCAGTTACCTTCCTGATAGCAACACGACTCTCATGAAAAGTGCCGCCCTCTCCGGCGTCGGTGATCGCCTGAGATGTGAGGTCATTGATGCCTGTTTGCTGCGAAGCATTGGTTTGCCAGTAGATGCCCTCAGCCACTAATAACCCCGGTTGGGTTTTGTCGGTAACCACTGCAATTCGGCGGTTAAATCCCCGATGGTTGAAAATTTCAACCTCGTCGTTATCGGAGATATTAGTCGCTACGGCATCCTGACTATGAATCAAAACCTTGCCTGATTTATTTGGATAGCGCTCACCGAAGGTGGAATTGAGGAGTTCGGCGTTAGGTGGCGTGATCAGTGCAAAGGGATATTTTTCAGATAAAAGAGGATCATCCAGTTCTCGGCGCTCGATGAGCCTTGGGTGCCCCGCCTCGGTGTTGTCGTTATCTGGCAAAGTGAACTTGAAACGTTTTCCGCTGAATTTTGTGAAATCGCCACCGATGTCATAATAATCTGAGCGGACCGCCTCTCCGGCGGGTAGTCCATTCTGTATGATTGATTTGGCGAGCCCTGATATGGCCGGTAGATAAGTCTGAATTCTACTTTCAACGTCTTGATAGAAAATCGGGTCGGTGTAACCCATCTTCAGTGCGAGTGTCTGAAATAGCGCGAAGTTGCTGATCGACTCTCCCTTAGGAGCGAAAACCGGTTGGGTTCTACCCATGTAGTAGTGCCCGTAGCCTATATAAATATCATCGTTTTCAAATGACGTTGATGCGGGCAACAGCAAGTCGGCGTACTTTGTCGTGTTAGTGTGAAATTGCTCGTGAACAACGGTAAAAAGGTCCTCTCGTTCAAGCCCCTGACGCACTTTGCTAGAATCTGGGGCGACGCTTAAGGGATTGCTGGAATAGACAAATAGTCCTTTGACTGGCGGTGAAACTTCCGTGAGTGCTTCTCCAAGTCTGACCATGTTGATGGTTCGAGCGGGCTTGTTGATGAGGGAGGCAAAACCGAACACGCGGGAATCAAGCGAGAACGACGTGCTGGACAGTAGCGCGCCGGCTCCTTGTTTACCGTCGAACAGCCCGACAGCTGCACTAAGGCAGGCAATCGCGCGAGTTGCCATGGCGCCTTGGGTATTGCGTGAGAGGCCGACACCAACGCGTATAAATGTCTTGGGGTTGTCAGCGATCGAATCTGCCAGTTGAACCATGGATTCAATGGTGAGCCCCGATGCTGCAGCAAAGGTGCTCAGGGTGTTGCTCGCAAGATAGGCCGAAAGGTCTGTAAAACCCTCGGAGTATTTTTCAATAAAACCTCTGTCGATGCGGTCGTGTTCGGTCAGGTGTTTCAATATGCCAAGAGCGAGTGCAGCGTCCCCGCCGGGTTTGACACGATAGTGCTGATCCGCGGCCTCGGCTGTCACATTTTCATACGGATCGATGACAATGAAGCGAGCACCACGTCTCCGCGCTTTTACAACCATTGGCATAAAGTGGATGTTGGTAACCTTGGCGTTGATGCCCCAGGCAATGACCAGATCTGAGTCGATTGCTTTTTCAGGAGGACTTTGTGGGTGACTGCCGTAGTGGAGATTCCAACCAGTTTTTGCTGCAACTGAACAAATAGTTCTATTCAGCTGAGATGCACCATAGCGATGGAAGAACGGGTGCCCGGCAAAAAAATTCACTTTACCCATGTTTCCGGCGTAAGAGTAAGGCAGTAAGGCCTCGCTGCCGTGTTGTTCTTTAATATTGGTGAGTTGGTCGACGAGGATCGTCCATGCTTCATCCCAGGAAATACGCTGGAACTTGCCTTCCCCTTTTTTTCCTATGCGTTTTTGAGGAAACAGTAGTCGGTCTGTTGATTGAACTCTTTCATGATAGGTTCTGACTTTTTTACACAAGAAGCCATCGGTAAATGGGTGGTCCGGGTCGCCGTCAAGGCGCGTGATCACGTCATCTTCCATTGTGGCGACAATGCCGCAGGCGTCAGGGCAATCCAGCGGGCAAATAGTTTTCTTTTTTAACATGAGGCTTCTCAATCGGGACCTAATCGGGACCTAAAAGAAGATATCACAAGACGTGATGAATTAGTGCCGGCGAATAGTTTCCATCCGCGTTCACATAGGTGCCTTGTTATGTAACCTCTGGCGCTGTCACAATCTAGCGCTCTATCATTATTTAACGAAGCTGAGGCAACAATGGCGCGAAACAGATATGTAACTGAAATGGGTATGGGTGTGGATGTGCATGGATCGAATTATACGAAGGCGGCCGAGCGAGCAGTCTTTGATGCAATTCATCACAGCAGTCTCAATTTCTTTAAAGCATTGGGAAAGCATCCTGGCGATATGGAAATTGAATTGCTCATTGGGGTCCCCGAACCCTCGCAGGTTGATACTGCGGTGGTTGCCAAAGCACTTCCCTATGGTACCGTCACTGTAAATGTTGAAAAAGGCGGGCTTGAAATTCCAGGCGATAACAACGGAGATCCTGTTGTCATGGCCAATGCCGGCGTTGTTGTCTATTTAAAAGATGATTAGTTTCAGTGTGAGTATTCTGTGAATCAATGGTCGAGTATCGCGCCGGTCAACAGGGCACTGACTTTCTTGCGTTAGACGCGCATTTTGTGTTCTCTTTAGTGCTATAGCACTTATCAATCGTTTCTATTTTTAGTCGGGGAAACCTAATGACCTACAACAAACCCATTCCCACTCGGGGAACCCACACCGTTCCGTTCTGGGAAGGCGCAAAAGAAGGCAAATTAATGTTGCCCAGATGCCAAGATTGCAACCGCGTGCATTGGTATCCACGATTTATATGTCCCCATTGCCATTCGACCAACCTTGAATGGGTTGAGGCGAGCGGCGAGGGCAAGATTCATACCTATGCTGTGCAACATCTGGTGTTTGGTCCATGGGAACCTGAAGCACCTTACGTGACAGCCTATATTGATTTGAATGAAGGTGACCGAATGTTGACGGTATTGCGCGGGGTCGACCCGCAAAAACCTGAAGACATTAAAATCGGTGCCAGAGTTAAAGTTGAATTTGAACAGGCCAACGAGGATACCTACATCCCGTTCTGGCGGGTGATTGAGGAGTAGATAATGCCAGGACAATTATATAAATCAGCAGCCATCGTTGGTGCTGCGGAAGCAAATGAGATTGGGTTTCTCGCGGAGCCGAAAACTTCGCTTCAGTTGCACATCGAAGCGATTAAAAACCTGAGTAATCAGACAGGTGTACCCATATCCAAAATTGAAGGTGTTTTTTCTACCGGATGGTCTTCAGAATTATGTGAACATCTCGGTATCAAGCCCAAGTATATCGACACAACCGCGGTTGGCGGTTGCTCATTTGAGATGCATGTGCATCACGCTATGGCCGCTATTCATTCCGGCATCATTGATATCGCGCTCGTGACCCACGGGGAAAACGGCTTCTCCGCGAGAAAGATTGGTGGCCGTGGAACAGGGAATTATGGTCGAGGCGCTGGTGTGGCATCCCCTGCAGCAGAAATGAGCATGGCCTATGGCCTGGGCAGCGCCCCTTCAAATTACGCCCATGCGATGGTGAGACATATGCATCGTTACGGCACAACCACTGAAGACTATGCGCATATCGCTAAGGTCACCCGTGATTGGGCAACCCTGAACCCCAGGGCCGCGATGTACTCGAAAGAGAAACATCCGTTTGGTGGTCCAATCTCTGTTGCTCAGGTTGAAGAGTCGAGGTTGATAGCCTGGCCGCTAACGATATTGCACTGTTGTATGGTTGCCGACCATGGTGGTGCTGTTTTGATCGCCAGTCCAAAAGTGGCTGCTGGACTAAATACTAAGCCAGTATGGTTAGCGGGTGCAGGCGAAAGTATGGGGCATGCGAACATGCTTGAGATGGAAGACTTCACAGCAACATCAGCCTCTCGATCAGCCGAAGCCGCCTACACGATGGCGGGTATGGGTCCGGGGGAAATGGAGTTGGCGATGATTTATGATTCCTTCACTATCACCGCAGCCATTACCGCAGAAATGTTAGGGCTTGCTGCGCCGGGTGAAGGTCATACGCTTTGGAAAGATGGTCATGCGGCACCGGGTGGCAGGTTGCCAATTAACACTAACGGCGGTGGCTTGTCATTCAATCACAGCGGCATGTACGGTATGCCGTTGCTGATCGAGGCATATCGTCAGTTGTCCGGCACGGCCGAAGATGGCGTGCATGGAGACGTTGGCAAACAGACCAGTGCAAAAACTTGTATCGTCAATGGCACCGGTGGAGCTCTGTCTACAACCGGGACGCTGGTGTTGGTGGCGGACGATTAAGGGCGTCGCCAGTAGCGGTGTTTTTGCGATTAATGCGATCGCCTGCTTGGTCTAAGCGTGAGTTTTTGCAATTATTCGATCTCTAAATCGAGATCGCGTTGTCAGACCCTTTAATTGCAATAAATCCAGTCATCTTGGATGATGGGAGCTGATCTGAAGATATTTCGGTCCCGGACAAAACACATGAAAAGAAGAACGATTCTCACGAGCATGGCGGGTTCGCTGGCCGTTGCTGCAGGTTCCCATGCAGCATCGAGTAATGCCGAGCGTTCGATGACTGATAAAGCGGGAGTCGTGGCCTCTTTTCCTCCATTGATAAAACCCCGAAGATTGCGTAAGGGCATGACGATTGGGCTTGTTACCCCAGCCAGTAACGCGCCGGAGAACGAAGGCGTTCGGTTTGCCATTGATGTCATTCAGTCACTGGGATTCAAGGTGAAGGAAGGCAAACATCTGTATAAGCGCAATGAGTACCTCGCCGGTACAGATCAGGAGCGAGCGGAGGACGTTAATCGGATGTTCGCGGATGAGCAGGTTG
>CAJXBG010000032.1 GCA_913050215.1 uncultured Gammaproteobacteria bacterium | reverse complement strand
GATGATGAAGATCATCACGAGGAGGAAGAGGAAGCCCGCGACATATTGCCCGGTAGCCAGTTCGACAGCGAAAGTCTTGCGTTTGGTGCTTCTTACATTCAAGACTGGGGCTTTGTCGGCTTGGTAGTTAGCCAGCTTGAGGCGAACTACGGTTTACCCGGAGGACACGGGCATGAACATGAAGGGGAAGAGGAAGAAGAAGAGGAAGAAGCGGAAGGCAACCCACTGCTGGATCTCAAGCAAAATCGAGTCGATTTCGAACTTGGCGTCAATAATCCTTTCTCAATCTTTTCCAGCCTGAACGTTCGGTTCGGTATCAACGACTATGAACATCAAGAAATTGAACCGAATGGTGAAATCGCAACAGAATTCAGTAATGAAGCTTGGGAAGCCCGTGCCGAACTAATTTACGATATTGGGCAATGGCGCGGTTTGATTGGCACGCAGCTGTCAGACCGAGAGTTTTCGGCTTTAGGTGAAGAAGCATTTATTCCGCCTGTCGACACTGACGAACAAGCAGTATTTTGGGTTGCTGAACGCTCCTTTGAGCAATTTGATCTCGAATTAGGTGCGCGAGTTGGTCAATTGAGCCATCAGCCCGCCGCAAATATCGATACAGACTTTAGCACTTATGCTTTGTCCGCGGGTGTTGTCATTCCACTATCATCTGACCTGCAATTTGGTACGGTCATCGACTATTCGTCACGTGCGCCGGTCGCTGAGGAGCTCTACTCGAATGGACCTCACCTAACCACTAACAGCTTTGAGGTTGGTAATATTCAATTAGATAATGAGAAAGCAGCTAACATTGCTGCGACACTTGAGTACAACGCCGACCAACTGAGCAGTAGAGTTACCGTTTACGCCACGCAATTCTCTGACTTCATCTACCAACAGGCAACAGGTGCTGAGGAAGATGGTTTGCCCGAAGTTGCATATCTACAGGAAGACGCAAACTTTTACGGCATCGACGCTGAGCTCACATCTCAGGTCAGTCAGTGGAACGAAGGTCGCGTAGAGGTCTCGCTTAAATTTGATTGGGTGAGCGCATCGCTCGATATCAGCGGCAATGATCACATTCCACGTACACCGCCGTTGCGTTACGGCATTGGTGTTCTAGGCGAATGGGGAGCTCTCACCGCCTCACTCGATTTCCTGAACGTCGATAATCAGACGGATGTTGCCGCTCAGGAACTCGTGACTGACGAATATTATGACTTAAGCCTCTATTTGGGTTATCAACTTCGCTTGTCAGAGCGTGCCAATATGGAGATATTCCTCCACGGCAAAAATCTGGGTGATGAAGAGCAGCGACATCATGTTTCATTCATTAAGGATGTTGCACCGGCACCCGGACGCACGCTTCTGGCAGGTCTCAGAATCAATTTTTAACGCAATATCTGGGTTTACCTAATTTGACCCGAAAGTAATCGTCATTCAATATGGGCATGGTTCATCAGTAACAAACGTGGTTTCACCAGTAATCGAGTCATAAAAAACCGGTGAAAACCACGATTATCTGGCAATAACCATCGCTCATAAAGGATGCAAACAGTATGCGCATTCCCCAAAGCATTGCGGATGTTGATCAGCTATGGATCGACACCGCCCTGCGAGATCAGCCTGCCTTTCCTGACCAGCACATCAGTGATTTCAGCTACGAAGTTGTCGGTCAAGGCACCGGATTTATGGGGGAAGTGATCATTCTGACACTGACCTATCAGTCAGAAACCACTCACCAACCTGAAGATGGCCACAGCGTTGTTCTCAAACTTCCTACCCAAACCGGTAACAGAGGAATAGGCGAAACTCTCGGCGTCTACGAGCGGGAGGTTAGATTCTATTCCGAGCTACAACAGGAACTTATCGTAAGAACGCCTAAGCCATATTTCACTGAGATGGACCAAGGAGATGACCCTGACAAAACACTCGGGCTGCTGAATTTTGTCAATCGGTTTCCCATCCGAGTTATATGGTGGCTGTTTGTGCTTGCGCAAAAGATTCCACCGAAAAAGAGAAATTACGCATTATTGCTTGAGGATCTCTCAAAATTTCGTCCGGGTAATCAGCTTGAGGGTTGTAATTTACAAGATGCAAAAACCGCGCTCGCGGGTATGGCTCAATTGCATGCGCAGTATTGGAATCAGCCCATCACAGAGAAGTTTTCATGGGTTATTCCCCTCAAGTTAAGCGCAAAAGCGGGACAAGCTGTCTTTCTGGATTGTCTGCCACGGTATATCAAAGCAAACCAAGACTCACTAACCCCGCGCCATCTTGAACTCCTTTACTGGCTTAAAGAGCACGCAATCGCACTATTCGATATCTATACCAGCCTGCCTTCGACCTTGCTACACGGCGACTTTAGGCTCGATAACCTTTTCTTTGATGACAAGCAGAACGAGATCGTCATCTGTGACTGGCAAACCTTAATGAACGGTCCTGCTGGGCTGGATCTCGCCTATTTTTTGAGTGCTTCACTGGGAAAAGAGTCTCGCGAAAGCGACGTCTCTGAGCTCATCCAATTTTACAGAGCACAGCTTGCTAAACATGGCATTGAGATTGATCAGGGATCACTTGAATGGTCATACCATGCCGGCATGCTTATTATTCTTCACAAGGTAATACCTGCGGAATATCAGGATATGTTGGAATTAGAAGGTGACCGCGGACATCAATTGGCGGTGACATGGATTGAACGTATTCTACAGAAGCTAGAGGCAATCGACCTGACGGAGATCTTGCCTCGCTAGCGCACAACGATGACGAAGATTCAGCTGATTAGATTTTAATTATGAGAATCTAGCGGCGATTACCTCCATGAAATCGCCACCTTTCGCAACAAGCCGTTGATTTGAATCAGCACCTTTGAGCCCTGGGCTCTATGCTATTTTTGTCGAATAGGCGTGACTATTCCATAAACGGCGTTAGATCCATCATCATATCCTGACCAGATTTTCTCAAAAATTCCTCATCGCTGGCAGCGCCCCAGGTCGAGATCAGTCGTTCATCATCGACACTCGCACGATAGCCAAGAAAAACAAGAGAATCTGGACCAACAGGGTGGCGAAGCCGCTCATCACCAACTTCAATAAGGTACTTCAGTTTGTCTGATACTAGAGAAGCCGGAGCATCAACTTGAGACGCCGCTGCAAACAACGCAGAAACCCGCTTCCCTTGTGGATAAAGGCTGTCCTTTTTTGGTGCGGGAAACTCAGTCGTTGCCATCGGCGTATCGATAATGCCAGGTTGGACCAAATGTACTCTAACGCCGAACGGCAACATCTCCTGTGCAAGCACTTCACTGAATGCCTCGATCGCATGCTTCGATGAGGAATATGCTGAGCTGCAAGGAATTGTTACTTTTCCGGCAACTGAACCAATATTTATAATGCATCCGCTTTGCGCGGCCCTCATGCGGGGAATAACCGCCTTACAGCATCTGACAACACCAAATAAGTTAGTGTTGACAACTTCCATAAAGCGTTCAATCGATTCATCCTCAAGTATGTTGTAGCTCAATATGCCGGCATTGTTAATCAACACATCTATCGCACCAACCTTATCGAAGACTTCTTTGACCGAATCAATGTCATCGACATCCAGAGCTTGAATATCTATATTGAGTGACTCTTTAGACGCGACCTCAGAAAGATCAGAATTGTTAGGGTTGCGCATTGTCGCCACAACCTCGTGTCCATTTCGCGCAAGACATAACGCTGCGTCGTACCCAATGCCTTTACTGGTTCCAGTGATGAGTATTTTTGACATAGTATCTCCAGGGTTTGTGAATTTCCTTTGCGGTTGAGGTTAACACGGTTTAAAGATTCTCGTCACCAGAGACATTACCGGTGGCGTGGTTGTAATATAGGCAAACAATCTCAGGCGTCGCACTATGTACATAGCTATGAACAGGTTCAAAATAAACCCAGGTTACGAACAAGGCTTCGAGGAGATCTGGGCGTCCAGAAACTCATCGTTAGACACCGTGCCTGGCTACCATTCCTTCAAATTGCTGAGGGAAACCAGCGCAAAAGATCAGGTCGAAAAATTCACAATGTACTCGACCCTGACGATCTGGGAGAGCGAGCAGAGTTTCCGCGATTGGACTAGGTCTGAAAACTTTCGCCAGGCCCATGCCAATGCCGGTGCCGCCAAAGGCACTTACCAAGGACCACCCCATCTCGAGTTATTCGACGTGGTCATGGCCGAGACGAAAGAATCTTAACCTGTTCGCGTTGGTCACAACCGTGATTGAAGAAGCCGCCATCGCTACACCAGCAAAAGCAGGATTAATCAGCCACCCGAACCAGGGAAAAAACGCACCGGCGGCCAGCGGAATCAGCAGCAGGTTATAGCCAAAGGCACCAGCCAGATTCTGGTATATATTGCGCAGGCAATATCTCGAGAGCAAAATAGCCTTGGCAACGCCCGCCACGCTATTACTCAACAACGCCACGTCTGCGCTTTGGATCGCAATATCGGTACCCGCACCCATCGCAAACCCAACATCCGCCGTGCTCAGCGCCAGTGAATCGTTAATACCATCGCCGACCATACCGACCTTTTCCCCAGCGTTTTGCAAACCGCGGATATAATCCAGCTTCTGCTCGGGCGACATTTCAGCAACAAAGTCCGCTAACCCTAATTGCTCGCTTATCTCTATCGCCACTTCCTGACTGTCCCCAGTTAACATGACAATCTTAAGGCCCAGTTCTCTCAACATTTTTATTGATGCTTTTGAATCATTCTTGATTTGATCACGCAAATAGAAAGCACCGATTACGTGCTTACCAAGACCGACGTATATTGTGGTTGCAGGGCCCATCTTTGGATCGGAAAGTTCTGCAGGCAGCACCATATGATGAGCGGCCATGTATCGGGTATTGCCTATGGCGACGATCTCACCATCAATTTCACCTTTCACGCCCCCACCGGGAGACGCTGTGAAATGGGAAACCTTTGCCGTGGGGACATCACCGACCCTAGCGTCACAATAAGCTACCACTCCTCTTGCCAATGGGTGTTCAGATAGCTTCTCAAGGCTACGGGCAATACGTAACAAACCATCCTCACCCTTCTGATATTTCTGACTGACTTCAAAACCTATTATTCCGGGCTTTCCCTCTGTTAGCGTGCCAGTCTTATCGATGACCACGGTCGTCAGCTTTGATGCTGCCTGCAGCGCATCACTATTCCTGATGAGCAGCCCTTCACCGGCAGCACGACCTATACCCACCATGATCGACATAGGAATCGCCAAACCAAGCGCACAGGGACAGGCAATAATGAGCACAGCCATGGCAGTACTGACCGCATAAGCAACGCGGGGTTCAGGGCCGTAGATTAACCATACCGCCGCGGTCACTATCGAGATTGCAATGACTATCGGCACAAAAACACTGGCTATTTTATCGGTGATTCGACCAATTTTCGGCTTGGAGTTCTGAGCTTCACGGATCAGTTTCACGATACCAGCGAGCACTGTCTTGTCACCAATCTCGCTGGCTGCGATCAGCAACATTCCCTGTTGATTTATTGTGCCAGCAACAACCTTGGCACCCTGCGTTTTTTCTATCGGAAGACTTTCTCCGGTCAACATAGACTCATCAATACTCGACTCTCCCCGCAAAACAACACCGTCTACGGGAACAGCCTGCCCCGGCAAAAGACGAATGACGTCACCGGTTTTCAGCATAGCAACAGGCACCACATTTTCACTCTGGACACCATCTGAACCTGTTTCAACCTTAATCGCGGTCGGTGGCTGTAAATTGAGCAGTTGGCTAATCGCGAGTGATGTCTTGCCTTTCGCGTGACTTTCCAGCGCCTTGCCCAGCCCAACAAAACCAATTATCAAGACAGCCGCTTCAAAGAACAAATGCCTTGATTGCACCGGTACAAGCTCTGGCCACAGGATTATCAACGTTGAATACAGCCAGGCTGTTGATGTGCCCAACACGATTAGCGTATCCATCGTCGTGGTACCGTGGGTCAGGGCATTTAGTGCGGCACTAAAAAATTTTCTGCCGGAGTAGAACATCACCGTAGCCACAGCGAGACTCATCCCCAGCCAAAACAATTGATCCGATTGCGCAGGCAGAAGGTCAAACCACATCCCCAGCATCAACCCGGCGCCTACAACCAGTGCGACACCTGATTCGCGAAAAGCACGGCGAAGCTCTTTCTCGATTTGAGCAACGCGAGCATCATTATCATTATTATCTTGAGTGGTTGCGTCATAACCCGCTTTCCTGACTGCGGAGATAAGACTCTCCAAGCCTGCCTGGCCGACAATTCTTGCAGATTGATCAGCAAAATTAACCGAAACGCTGTGGGTCCCTTCAACGCGCTCAAGCGCACCCTCAACAGTGCTCACACAGCTCGCGCAGCTCATACCACTAATGGCAAGGTAGTGAACAGACCCCGCGCCTTGCAGCACAGCCTGCGCGATTACTTGTTTTGAATTCATCGGTGGTACCTCAGGCGCGACTATTTTGTACATTTTCAGGCGTAATCATAAAGTCTGGTGTAACACGAAGGTAAAGCAGCCCTGAATCATCAACTTTTCAACTTGGGGTCGCCGCTTACTTGACCACTTTCAACAATGGGAGGATTATTCATTCCTTTACTGCTTTGATCATAGCGATACTCATGACGACTTATAACATATTGATTCTTAACGGACCTGGTCTGTCTGGCTCAGCACTGAGTGAGATCGAGGAGACGTGTCGACACACATGTCAGCAATCGGGTGCTGGCTTGGATTTTCGTCAATCCGATGACGAAACAGAAATCACGAGGTGGCTTGAGATCGATGCTCAGGAGTTTAGCGGGATTATTATCAGCCCCGTCGCGAACAAAGAAGCAGCGACTTTCGATTTTGAAAGACTTCAAGCTGCGATCACCTCAATCGCTCACTTGAACATACCGATCATCGAAGTCCATCTCGAAAACATCTTTCTGACTGGCTCAAACATTTCGGCACCACTAAAGGTCCCTGAAAGCGATGCAGGTTTTATTGCGGGCCTAGGCATTCATGGATACCTGCTAGCGATTCAGTCACTGGCAACAAAAATCAATAGATAGCCATCACGGAGAACCCATGAAAGTGCATGTTATTAACGGCCCAAACCTTAACCTTTTGGGCACTCGGGAACCTGAAATATATGGCCATGACACACTTGAAGATGTCGCTAATAGCTGCCGACAGTTGGGTGAAAATAATGACCTAGATGTCTTGTTTCTTCAGTCGAATCACGAGGGACAAATCGTCACCTGGATACAGGAAGCGATCAACAAGGTCGATGCGATCGTGCTTAATGCAGGTGCTTACACGCACACTTCGATTGCTATTCACGATGCACTGCGCGCCTATACCGGGTTTGTGATAGAGCTTCACATTTCCAACCCTCACCTGCGGGAATCTTTTCGCCACCTTTCCTATGTTTCCTCCGCCGCAAATGCCGTCATCGCAGGACTCGGTGTACAGGGTTATGAACGTTCGATAGAGATAATTGCTCAACTTCGCGATCAAACAACTATTTTGGAAAGCCATTAGGCGTGATGAGAATCACTCAGCTTTTATTTAGCACGGTCTTTTTCCTACTTGTCTCCTGCGATAACCAAAATCAGCCTTTTCTGCCCGAACAAACCCGCATCGATCTTGTTATCACCAACGGACAAGTGCTTGACGGATTAGGCAATGAGGCCATCAAGGCAGACGTAGTGATTGTCGACGACTCAATTGTCTTTGTTGGAGAAACTCGATTTTCAGAGCAGGACCTGCGCTCAAGAATCACGCGGACTATCGATGCAAAGGGGCGCGTGATCTCTCCGGGATTTATCGACTTACACTCACATGGCAATCCGCTGGAAACCCCTGACTTCGAAAATTTTTTAGCCATGGGTGTCACCACCATTACTCTCGGGCAAGACGGCGATAGCCCGGCAGTAAACAATCTCGATGATTGGTTGCAGGAAGTTGCTAAAAAGGGACTTGCACCCAATCTAGCGATGTTTATTGGACACGGCACGCTGAGGAATATTTCTGGTATCGGCAGAGACGGAGATCCGGACAAGAAAGCCTTGGGCGAAATGCTGGCCACGCTCGACGATGCCCTGGAATATACCTTTGGTCTAAGTTCAGGTCTTGAATACAATCCGGGTCTGAATGCACCCGCGAGAGAACTTGAAGCTATTGCAAAAGTCGTTGGCGGGAAAGACCGGTTAATCATGAGCCATGTACGTAATGAAGACGATGACCAGCTAGACGCTTCGATTGCCGAACTCATTGAGCAGGGTGAACATGCACGAGTTCACATTGCACACCTTAAATCGGTTTATGGCAAAGGCGCTGATCGCGGCCACCAAATTCTCAAAATTATAGATGATGCCCGCGCAAAAGGCGTGCGCATCTCCGCCGATAGCTATCCATACAATGCGAGCTATACGGGGATCAGTATTGTTTTTCCGATCTGGGCAAAGGCGGAAGAACAGTTTCAAATCGCCAAGCAAAACAGACGTGCCGAGCTTGAAACATTCCTCGTTAACAAAGTGACCCGCAGAAATGGCCCTGACGCCACACTCCTGGGCACAGCACCTTACACCGGAAAAACGCTTGCAGATATTGCGCATGAACTTGAGATGCCTTTCCAAAATGTACTGATTGACAAAATTGGGCCTCAGGGCGCTTCGGGCGCTTATTTCGTCATGAATGACCAACTTCAATCGACCATTATTGCGGATCCCAATATTTCTATTTGCTCGGACGGCAGCCCCACTGGTTTTCATCCTCGCGGCCATGGCACCTTCGCTAAGATGATTGAGCTTTATGTGAATGAGCGAAAAGTCTTATCCCTACCCGAGGCTGTCCGCAAAATGACCTCGCTTCCGGCGAAGACGCTTCAGATTGCAGACCGTGGCGTTCTGCGCGAAGGCATGAAGGCAGACCTCATCATCTTCGACCCGTCAAAAGTCCGCGAAAAAGCGACCTATCCGGATCCCTTCCAATTTGCTGAAGGATTTGACCTCGTCATAATCAACGGCAAGATCGCGCGAGAAAATGGCACAATGGTTGAGAAAAAAGCAGGCACCATTCTCAAGCCTGCTTTTGCAACAATTCAAGTTGCGGACCCAATGCACGTCGCATTTATCGCAGGCTGGACCCAATAGCCTCTTACCTCTATTGTATGTGGCACATATTTGCTTCAGGAATAACTCGTGCGTTTTCTCAGGATTATTTGCGCTATAGCTGCTTCATTTTGGTTACTTTGCTCTGCATCAAACAGCTTCTCGGCTGATGTGATTTCCGGCAACAGCGAATCTGGCAAACTCCACGCACTATTTGATGAACAGTGGGAGCGGGATATGCAAAATAGTCCTGAGTGGGCCTCAATGCTCGGTGACCGCCGCTTCAACCAAAATTGGTCAAACTTATCTCTTACAGCATTCGCTGCCTATACAGCAGGAGACCAGTTAGCGCTTTCACAGCTGAGTGAAATAGATAGGACCCAATTGCCCAGAGAAGAACAGGTCAACTACGACCTGTTTAAACTTCGCTACGAAGACAGAATTAAAAGATCAGCATTTTCTCCGCACCTGATCCCTATCAGCCAGAGAGGCGGTATCCAAACCCTCAACGAAAGCGCTTCGAGACTCAAGTTTAAAGACGCCCAAGACTTTGAAGACTGGTTAGCGCGCCTCGACAAGCTTGATCAGCTAATGGATCAAACGATCGCACTAATGGATCAGGGTATCGCAACTGGCATGCTGCCGCCAAAAGCAACCATGCAACGTGTACCTGCACAGATAGCAAAGCAACTGGTCGAAAACCCGGAAGACAGTTTGTTCTATAAAGCATTCATCAATATGCCGCAGGGTATTTCCAAGTCCGATGCGACTAAGATTCAGGCCAGAGCGCGGGAAGTCATTTCGGCAAAGGTCATCCCTGCATACAGACGACTCAACACCTACTTTAACGATGTTTACTACCCTGCCTGTAGGACAAGTTTTGGTGTCTCAGATCTACCCAACGGCGAACGCTATTACGAATATCTGGTCAAGCGCTTCACAACTACCGATATGACACCGGATGAAGTTCATCAGATTGGCCTTGATGAGGTAAAGAGAATACGCAATGAAATGGAATCAGCAATCTCGGAAACTGAGTTCACAGGCAGTTTTGATGAGTTTGTACATTTTTTAAGAACAGACCCTCAATTTTACTATGATACGCCCGAAGCCCTATTTGAAGGCTATCTGGCGATGAGCAAGCGACTGGATCCCATGCTGGTGAACCTCTTTGGCAGACTGCCTCGAATGCCCTACGGGTTAAAAAAGATACCTGACGTCTCTGCACCGGACACGACCACCGCTTACTATTCAAGCCCTGCTGCCGACGGCAGCCGCGCGGGTTACTACTACGTAAATTTATATAAACCTGAGACGCGTCCCAAATGGGAAATGGCTGTATTGAGCGTCCACGAATCAGTACCGGGACACCACCTTCAGATTGCACTGCAGCAGGAGCTAGAACAGCTACCTAACTTCAGACGCTATTCAGGCTTCACCGTATTTATTGAAGGTTGGGGGTTGTACAGCGAACGACTGGGCTATGATATGGGCTTGTATGAGGACCCATACGATCGATTTGGACAGCTAACCTATGACATGTGGCGCGCAGTTAGATTAGTTGTAGATACAGGCATGCACTACAAAGGCTGGTCAAGACAGCGCGCTATCGACTACTTCAAATCCAACGCACCCAAAAGTGAGCTGGACATTATTAATGAGATTGACCGCTATATCTCCATGCCCGGTCAGGCGCTTGCTTACAAAATAGGCCAACTAAAAATACTCGCGCTGAGAGCGGAAGCAGAACAAAGGCTTGGCGAAGAATTCGACATTAAAGCTTTTCACGATATCGTCCTAGGTAGCGGTGCTATTCCGCTTGATGTCCTCCAAACCAACGTACGCGACTGGCTGGACCAACAAACCAAAGACTTGAAAAAAGGAGTTCGATCTTGAAGCGCCTCTATTTTGTCCGTCACGGTCAAACCGAGTGGAATGCCATCATGCGTATGCAAGGGCAATGGAACTCAGATCTAAGTGAACTTGGTCGTGAGCAGGCCGATGTTAATGGTCAGTTTCTCAAGTCCCAAAATATTGAAAAACTTTTTGTGTCCCCTCTCGACAGAACAAAACAGACCGCAGAAATCATTAACAATCATCTACGTGTTCCTATGACGTTTGACGACAGAATAATGGAGTGGGATACCGGTGACTGGAGTGGCTATCTGTACGCTGATCTAAAAATAAAGTGGAAAAAAGAATGGCAGGCGCTGGAAGCTGATCGCTTTAATTATCGTGGACCCAATTGCGAAAATTATCCAGACATGATTGCTCGATCGACACCCTTTCTGGCGCTGGTTCAGAGCGAACCTGCAGACAATATCGGTATTGTTTCACACGGGATAATTGGACGCGTTATGATTTCTACGCTACTTGGTTTTAACGAACAAGAAACCCTGGCGTTTCACCAAGGCAACGATGTTATCTATCGGTTGACTTTCCACGGCGACACGCACGAGGTCGATCATTTCATCGGAGGTGAAGGTCCCTTTCCAGGGCTTGTCACCTAGCCTCCGTGAATAGTCCGACGAACAGGTTTAACGTCCCATGCCATAGAACTCTGCGTTTGGCCGCATGGATGTAAAATTCGCCATGCGGTTGCTGAGGCTGAAGAACGATGCGATACCGGCGATGTCCCAAATATCTTCATCGCTAAATCCGTGAGACCGAAGCGTTTCAAAGTCCTCATCACAGGTCGCTTCGGCATTCCTAGAGATCTTAATACCAAAATCCAGCATGGCGCGTTGCCGCGGGCTGATATCAGCTTTTCGGTAGTTTGTCGCAACTTGGTCGGCTATTAACGGATCTTTCGCGCGGATTCTCAAAATAGCGCCATGGGATACCACACAATACTGACACTCATTCCTTGCAGATGTGGCGACAACAATCATTTCTCGCTCCGCTTTCGTCAAGCCACTTTCCTTGTCCATCAACGCATCGTGATACGCAAAAAAAGCACGGAATTCATCGGGGCGGTGCGCCAAAGCTAAGAAGACATTGGGGATAAACCCTGATCTCTCCTGTATAGCCAGCACTTTTTCTTTAATGTCATCCGGTAGATCGTTCACATCAGGTACGGGGAAACGGCTAATAGGTTGTTCCATGGCTATGTTTCTTCAGATCGGTGGGTCGGACCGTTATTTTACACACACTGGATAATGATTTTCATGGACACAGCGAAAGATTAGGCGGTAACCTTGTTGTATCAATTTACCAAGGTTATCGAGGATCTTTATGACGTACGCACCCCCTGAAAGAGCAATCTATGATGCAGACAGCCACATCATGGAATTGCCAGACTTCCTCAAAGCCTACGCTGACCCCGATATTCGCGACGACATTCCGGAAGTCAGCTACAGCGCGTCACTAGTTAGCAATGAAGAAGTAGACGTCATCATGTCCCAAGGCGGGGTTCATAGCGCTGAACACGTTCAATCGATGATTGATCTGGGAGACAAGTTGATCGAGAGTTCCAAGGAAATTCAGGCCCTTGGCGCCTTCAATAAGCAGGACAGGACCACCGCCATGGACATGCTGGGCTTTCGCAAGCAGCTGGTCTTTGCAACCCACAGCGTCGCTTTCCCGTTTCACCCCAGCACAAAAAAACCGCTTAATCTTCGTTACGGCGCCACCAGAGCGCATAACCGTCACATGATTGACTTTTGCCAATCTGACGATCGATTGATGGGCGTTGGCATTGTGCCTCTTGACGATGCTGAACTCGCCTATGCAGAGCTGGAATTCGCCATAGAGTCCGGTCTTGAGGCCATCTGGGTACCGCACCGAGCCCCCCATGGAAAGTCGCCGGGACATGTTGATCTGGAGAAATTCTGGGCGCTGCTGGCAGAATCCGGCACACCTTTTCTTATACATGTTGGCGGCGCCCCTTTGCAGGCACTTAAAGAATGGAGCAACAATGGTCGCGCAGCGGTTAAAGACTGGATGGGTGGCGGCGAGAACGTGAGAACAAAAGATGCCGCAGTCATGCACCAGCCACCGGAAACGTTTATCAGCATGATGGTGTTGGATGGTGTGTTTGACAGAAATCCAAAACTACGGGGTGCAGCGGTTGAGCTTGGCGCCGGCTGGGTACCGGAAATGCTTAAACGCCTCGATTGGGTGAGTAAAATCTATGGCCGGGTAGACGAGTCTGTCAGATTCGAAAGAACACCTTCGCAACAGTTAACAGAACAAATGGGGTTTACGCCATTTCCCCATGAAGATGTAGCGATGTTGATTGAACAATCAAATCCCGACTTATATCTTTTCTCAAGCGACTATCCCCACGTCGAAGGCGGACGTAACCCGCTCGGCAAATTTGACGGCTGGTTGGAAGCAGAGAGTGATGAAGTGAAGGACCTGTTCTTCACAGAGAACTTCCTAAGACTGTTTCCAGATGCTAGAAGCTAGCGAAACATAGATTCGGTTGATGACAGACCGGTGATGGGGGCGCATTCACATTTGGAGCGCCCCACATCTGAACGAAAAATGCGCCTACAAGCCTTCAGACTTATGCACATTTTTCCACAACATACCGGGCAACCAACGTCGCATCCGCCATACCATTTTAGTCTGCTTTCCCGGGAACGCGAATAACTCGCCACTTTCGAGCGTATCATTGATACAACGGAGCACATCTTCTGCTTCGATGTGATCACCCTGATCAAAGACTTTCGGCCAAACTGTATCCCGAGCCTGCTGCAGTAACGGTGTCTTAACTGGCGGGGGACACACACAAACGACCTTGATGTTGTTATTCAAATTTTCGTGGTACAACACTTCGGTGAACGCAACCACTGCAAACTTTGAAGCGTCGTATGCCGCCATATATATCGTGGGCAACCATCCTGCGATAGAGGCAAAATTGATGATTTCTCCTTCATTTCTTTCAATCAAACCTGGCAATGTCGCCTTTGTCACGTTCACAACACCCGTGTAGTTGATGTCCATGACACGCCTGAAGACATCTGCTTCTTGATCTTCGATTTTACCCAGCGGCATGATCGCCGCTGCGTTGTAAACTTTTCTGATTGGACCCAGCTTTTCCTCAGTCTCTGCCACAACCTTGAGCACGTCTTCATAACTCGTGACATCAGTCTGAAAAGTCCTAATATTCTGAAAACCTTCGGCGGTCTCTAACAAGCCTTTTTCGTTAACGTCCACCGCCGCGACATTGTAGCCCGCATTAGCTAACTGACGAGAGGCAAGTTGACCCATGCCGCTGCCACCACCCGTCACCAATACTGATTCCTCACCCATAACTACTCCTTGATTGAACGTAAACGATCACTAATTCTAATCCAGATCCGCCGCGACTTGCACCTGCGAACTTAACACCTAAGCGGTGCGCACTTGCACCATGATTCACGGTCAACTTCAGTTGCTAGTAATACTGTCACAACATACTAGCCCGGTGCGCGAAAATGAAAGATCTTCAATCCCCGTTCCGGATATTTGTCGACAAATTCGGGGCTTGCTTCCATCTCGCCGATCAGCCGGATATTGCTCTGATATCGTTGCATTAACGAGGGTAGGTAGTCTCCACTCAAATAAGGGCTGTTCACTGTCGCAATAATGTCGGCACCCGGTTCACAGAGCTTGTGAAGTTTTTTCAGCACCGCAGCGTAATCTTTTTCCGCACTAAAGCTACCCTTTTGCCGCGTAGGAGGATCGATCAGCAACAGCTCATAACGCCCAAATTGCTGAATACGACCCCAAGACTTGAATAAATTGTGCGGAATAGACTTAACGCTTCGTGGGTCCTGGCTATTGAGTTCATGATTCCGTTTCCCCCAGTTAATGCTGGGTTTACTCATATCGACATTGACTACTTGGCGTGCGCCCCCCGCTAAGGCAGCGACAGAAAGAGAACAGGTGTAAGCAAATAAATTCAGCACATTCTTACCTTCGCTATACTGTCGCAACCAGTGTCTTAGCGGTCTCATATCGAGAAAAAAACCCGCGTTTTGCCTCACGCCGGGTTGTACCTCAAACTTCAAATCACTTTCAGTCACAATACAAACCGGATGCTCTTCACCCCATTTGACCTCCGATACAGCACCTTTACTGGAGCGTAACTGGTAGACAACCGATTTAATTTGACGTTCTACATCAAATCGCACGATCAACTCTGTTAACTCGTCGATGTTCTCTATCTCTTTGTAACCGGAGACAAGCATCACCGGCGCATACCAATCGACATTAATGTGTTCAAGTCCCTCATGGAGATGGCCGCGGCCATGAAAGACCCTTCGAGCATCTAATTGAGCCGTCGCTAAAAAGGTTTCCAGCACTTGAAGTAGTGGCTGGAACACAGCCTCGTGAGTAGACAATGACAACTTTTGATCCCCGGGGTTCTATGCAAGAATGTCCCGAGTATAAATCGGGCCGCGAACCATCATTTTAACGCCTTTCTTCATGGCATGTACCCCGTATCGCGACAACCCACAAACACAGTCGACAATTTTTGAGTTAACCTATGAAACACCTGCGCATTAAACTTGGCTTTCTATCATTTGCCATCAAAGCAAAACTGTCCCTTGCATTACTTTTACTGACCAGTACAACCATGGGCCAAGCGGCACCTGAGGTCGGCGACCTGGCACCAGATTTCACCCTTCAGGGTTCCGACGGAAACGCATACTCCCTGTCAGACTTCAGAGATAAAGCCTATGTTGTCATCGCATTTTTCCCAAAAGCGTTCACCGGAGGGTGAACGATCGAATGCAAGGCGCTGCGTGACAGTGACAAGGAAATTCAAAATTTTGAAGTCGCCTATTTTATGGCGAGCACCGATAACCCTCAGGATAACGCTGGGTTTGCAGCGAAAAACGAAGCAACGTTTCCGATTCTCTCTGATCCCGAAAAACAAATGACAGCGGACTATGGCGTTTTGTCTGGTGGTGGGTCCGCTAAACGATGGACTTTTTATATCAACAAAAAGGGCATCATCCAACGGATAGATAAAGCCGTAAGACCCCGAACAGCCGGCAAAACACTTGTATCGAGCCTGAGGGAACTTAACGTACCCATGCGTGCCGTGCAGAAAAATTAAGCTTTGGTAAAGCTCTGATCAGGCTTCGCTGAAACCACGAAAAACAGGACCCGCCATGAAATATCTAATCATACCCTTCTTGTTCATCATGACGGCGTGTAGTGATGGAATCACGAAAACTGAGGCGCAAAGCGCCGGTGCGACAACCTCCGGCACAACTTCAGGCACAACTTCAGGCACAACTTCAGGCACAACTTTGGGGACAACTCTGGGGACAACGTCTACTGATGAACCGAGTGCAGATGAAATTCAATGGTTTAGTGGAGACGTGGGTCAGGCGTTTCTTCAAGCAAAAGAGGAAGGCAAGCCGATATTTCTTTACTGGGGTGCTGTTTGGTGTCCACCCTGTCAGGAGATCAAACAAACTGTCTTTAAAAGTCGGAGATTTATCTCACTTAGCGAATCTTTTATTCCTATCTACCTAGATGGCGATACAGCTCGCGCTCAGGCAGCCGGAGAACAGTTTGGCGTTAAGGGTTATCCCACCATGATCGTCTTCAATTCTCTAGGTGAGGAAATCACTCGTATTCCTGGCGGCATAGACATCTCAAAATACAACGACATCCTCGCGGTCAGTCTGAACAGTATCAAACCCACGTCGCAGTTGGTCGAGATGGTGCAAGCCGGCAGTACCACACTGACTAACGCCGATTTTCAGCAATTAGCTTATTATTCTTGGGGTCAGGACCAGCAAGCCTTACCGGAAAAATATTCGCCTGAAATCTTTCTCGACATGTCCAATGCAAGCAAAGAACCTTTGGCCAGCGCGCGTTTATATATGCAATATTTAAGGGCTGTCGCTTCATCAACCGAAGCTGAATCCAGGCCTGTGCTAGTAACAGAAGCAATGGCAAGGGTCACAGAGATCTTGCAAAACGATGTCCTTACGCTCGCCAGTTGGGAGTACTTTGCGTACTACACACAAGAGGTCCTGTCGGTGGTTGTGGATGTTGAATCAGATCCTGAAGGCGCTGCTATGTTTGCCGATCGATGGAAAACAACCATGATCAGACTATCAGATAGCCCATCTCTTTCGACAGCAGAGCAACTCGCAGGCTTTTTACCGGCAATTCATTTCTACTACCTTGAAGATGAAACTAGGGAGATATCGCCGGAATTCAAAACGCAGATACTCGCCGCTGTTCGGAAAGCCGACCGCGCGACAAGAAATTCGTTCGCCCGCCAGAGTGTTGTCAGTCAAATAAACTACGTTCTTCAATCTGCACATTTAGTGAGTGAGGCCAAGGCGATTTTATTGGCCGAGCTGAAAAAATCTACCGCACCTTATTACTTCATGAGCAGCCTATCATCTATCGCCGAGAATGACGGCGATGATGAAACCGCACTCGACTGGCGAAGAAAAGCCTACGAATCCTCACAAGGTGCAGCCACGCGCTTCCAATGGGGCGCCAACTATGTTCGAACCCTGATCAGACTGACACCGGAAGACGATAAGCTCATCGTTACGACAGCAATGAAGTTATTGTTAGATATCGATTCAGAGGAAGACACTTTTTCCGGAAGAAACTTTCGCGTACTACGTTCTATGACCAAAAGCCTTCGGCAGTGGGCAGAGGAAAATGCGGTGGCAGACAATAACATTGAAGAAGAAAACACCAACAGCACCGGACTTATTGGTAGCTACAACAAATTCATTGAGACGCGATGTAAGGCACAAGAATCAGGTACTACCGCGCTGGAAAACTGCGCAACGCTAATCTGACCGCCTCACATCAAAGCAGTTCGTCGAGCGCGGCGATCGTTGCGCTAACATCATCTGCATTATTAAAGTGTGCCATTGAAAACCGCACACCGCCTTTCTGCGCGTCCATGCCTACAGCTTCGAGCAGTCTCGGTGCATAACAGTGGCTCGTGCAGCACAAAATTTTTCGTTCACATAATGCTTTGGTTAACTCTGCCGGATCTCTATCTACGGCACTAAATGTGACAAGCGGACAACGATCGTTGTTGGCAGTTCTAGCTCCCAAATATCTCACGCTTTGTCTAGTGTTCAGATAGTCCAACAATGGCGCAAGTATCGTCCTTTCATGCACATGCCACAATTCACTTACAAATCGGCTTGCGCCGGCTAAATCTTCCTGCCCGCTGCTGGCTGGTTCAAAGCCGTGGTGTAACGCCAAACTCATGATGTAATCTAGCACGCCACCTGCCGCGGCAACTTGTGCGTGATCGGGCCCCGCCGGTATCATTTTTTCACCGACTGTTAGCGCAGACTTAAAGAAATGTCCCTGTTTAGGTAATTGCGCGAGCAAACGCTCTCTGATGACCAATAATCCCTGATGGACAGAATAGACCTTGTAGAGACTAAACAGATAAATATCGACGCCCATAAGATCGACATCAGGTATCTCGTGTGGCGCATAGGAGACACCGTCACAAAGCGTAAAAGCATCAATTGTTTTAGCAATTTCAACCACTCGCTCAACATCATTGCGGGTTCCCGCAAGGTTTGAACTATGAGGAAAACAAATCAGTTTGGTTTTATTACTGACAATCAACGCCAACTGTTCCGGGTCGAGTAAACCACTCTCGGTATCTACCTGCCATTCTACAAGTGTCGCACCGGCGTCTTTAACCGCTCTGCGCATCGCTCCGTTGTTAGACTCATGATCCTGATTAGTCACCACAACCTCATCACCAGGCACCAGCAAATCACGAAAGGCGCTCGCGACCACGTAAAGGTTTTGCGTGGTTGAGGGACCAAAATCCAATTCGTGAGGCTGGACATTGAGTGCCTGCGCCCATCGCTCCCGTGAAGAAACCATCTGAGTCATTGCTCGCTGACTCTCGGGATAGGGATTGCCCGGCTGAACTTTGTTGTAGAGATAGAAACCGGTTAATGCGTCGATCGTCTGTTGGCAGGGGTATGACCCTGCCGCAGCGTCGAGGAAATGACCGTCTATTTTTGTATCTCCGTTAAACGCCGGAAAATGTTGCCGAACAAAATCAACATCTAGTTTCATATTACTTCGCCTCAATTTCCCGCTAACGGTTCTTGTCACTCGCAATAAAAAACCCGGCGCAAGGTGCATGCCACCGGGTTTAAGATCAACTCATATGACACCCTTCAATCAAAGTGAGGGGTTGATCAGGTACTTTTCACCCGTCGCCTGCTTGCCGTAAACACCCAGTGCTTCAAGTGTTAGCGCTTCAGCGAGTGAAACTTCTTTTGTGTAGTGACTTGCAAAGGTTGTTGTAATTTCGTCAACAACTCGCTGGCGTAACCGCTGTGTTCCTTCACCGCCGAGCTTCGCTAAAAATGGCGTCAGCAAGAATCCGCCAATGCTCCAAGACAATCCGAAGTTTCGATTGAACGTTGTCGCAGACCGCTCAAGCCCACCATAGATGTAGACCTGCTTAAATACATCCGAACCATAGCGGCTATATTCTTTCGCTGTTTTGTTGGCAGCAATTTCCATGCAAGTCAAGATCTGGCCGGCGAGTTTACCGCCACCCGTCGCATCAAAAGCAATCGTGGCGCCAGTGGCTACGAGCGCGTCGGTCAAGTCGTCCATAAAGGATTCATCGCTTGAATTACACACATACTTGGCACCAAGTCCCTTAAGCAGGTCTACCTGTTCCTGCTTGCGAACGATATTCACAAGATCCACACCATCCTTCAGACATATCTTCTGTAACATCTGACCAAGATTAGATGCGGCCGCGGTATGCACCAGCGCTGTATGGTTTTCCATCCGCATGGTTTCCACCATCGCCAAAGCAGTCAGTGGATTAACAAAACAGGCTGCGCCTTCACGAGGTGTGGTGCCATCGGACAAAACAAGACACTGAGAAACATGCAGGGTTCGGTATTGCGAATAACTGGCCCCACCTAAAATGCCCACGGTTTTGCCAAGCATTGCCTGAGCAGCTTCTGAACTGCCAGCGGCAACGACTACACCACCGCCTTCATTTCCAACAGGCATAGACTCACCTATTCGGGCAGCCATGGCTGGCATAAACTGTTCGGGCACTTTGGCGGTGATCACAGGATTCTCTGCTGTGCCGGAAGCAGTCGCAGTACTCATATCCGCAGGTCCAACCAATAGTCCGAGATCAGAAGGGTTAATCGGCGCAGCAGCAACTTGCACAATTACCTGGTCATCTCCGGGTTGTTTAACGTCAACCGACTGGAGCGATAGTTTGAGTTCACCTGCTTCGGTGATGAGAGAGTGCAGTTGTAGGCCACTTGTTGGTATATCCTGGGATGATTCTGTGCTCATGTATATTCCTTTGGTTAGAGGGCTTTTCAAAACAGCCCAACGCAGGCCGCTCCAAATTGTGCAGGCAAAATACTATGAACCGAGGGCATTTGGAACAAGCGCGGACTCAGAATACTCAAATTTATAATGTTATAACCCTAATCTTCAGGCACATCCGAGATAAGTGCCAGCACAAGCGCCTCTGGGCTTGCCATAAAAGGTGAATGGCCAGTGTTCAAACTCGTTACCAGTTCGCAATTTGCCCCGGCAGCCATTTCACGTTGGGAAACAATGTGCACGGCCTGATCTTCCAGACATTCAATATAGTGCTTGGAGATAGCGCCGAAATTCTCATCCGTCAGTGTCACCGGTTCCGAAAATACCGCTGTACTTTGCGGGCACAATTTTGACATTGCCTCACGTTGATCTTCTTCAGCGCAGTCGTGGTAAAACGCCATTGGGATAAATGCCGGTTTAAGCGTTAACGACTTACCATCTTCAGCTGGCACCAGATTACCTCTCAAGACAGAGGCTACATTGCTGCGACCGCAGTCATTCGCAGATTCGCCCGACTTCGGTACCATGGCGCAGACAAACACCAGCTCTTCAATTCTTGCACGCATTCTTTCAGCAACAGCAGAGATGATGACACCTCCAAGACTATGCCCGACAAGTACAACCTTGCCTTCGAGGTTTTCGACACTGGCAACCACCCTGTCGACACAATCTGCCAGCGTGACATCATTCACATTTGTAGAATCGTTGCCGTGACTCGGCATATCAGGCGCTTCAACGCTGTGCCCCTGTGACTCTAGCAACGCCTTAGTTTCATTCCAACACCAACCGCCATGCCACGCGCCATGCACTAATACAAAATTTTTACTCATCGGGATTTCTCTCTTACCTATTGCACAAGACCTAGGCCTTTATGCCTTTAACTCGTTCTTTCGAGACTCTTAGGTGGCGAGCATGCCAGTCATTTTCATCACCCACAAGGTTTCTCGCAACATCCGCAGCAAACGCCACAGACCATGACGTAACCATTCAGTCGACGTGCCGGCACAAACTCTTTTATCTCACCGGGACGAAGACAGGTGTCATCGGTGAACCTCGCGATGCAACGAGCTAACCCGTGCTGCGAAAGGAGACTTGATTACTCAGTGACAGAGGTCAACAATAGCGCATCGCCTTTAAACTTGAATGCAGTCCCATGTCCGACCTGAAATTTAACCAACCCCTATCTGGAAATGACATGCCTCGTTTTGCAGGCAATGCTTCAATGTTTAGGCTGCCTGTTTCTGAAACCGCGGACGGTGTTGATGCGGGCATCATTGGCGTTCCGTTAGACATCGGCACTAGCAATCGTAACGGCACACGTTATGGGCCGCGACAGGTCCGAGCAGAATCGGTACTGGTGCGTCCTTACAACATGGCAACCCGCGCCGCGCCATTCGATTCATTTCAGGTCGCGGACCTAGGGGACGTTGCACTCAACCCGTACAATCTTTCCGCCTGCATTGAGATCATTGAACAGCACTACAGCGCGGTACTCGAAAATGCTGTGACACCCGTCTCAATCGGCGGGGACCACACGATCACACTGCCTATTCTTCGTGCTATCGCTAGAAAGCATGGCCCTGTGGCGTTGATTCACGTCGATGCCCATGCCGATGTCAACGACACCATGTTTGGTGAGCCCGTCGCTCATGGCACTATTTTTCGCCGAGCAATCGAAGAAAAACTCGTTGACCCCCGGTCAATGTTTCAAATAGGACTACGGGCAACGGGTTACGCAGCCGAAGATTTTGACTGGGCCAGGGATCAAGGTGTGACCGTGGTACAAGCTGAGGCATGCTGGTACAAATCTCTTGCACCCCTAATGGAAGAGGTCCGAAGGCTTATTGGTCCTGACCAGCCTGCTTATTTGAGCTTCGACATCGATGGACTGGACCCTTCCGTTGCACCAGGCACAGGTACCCCAGAACCGGGCGGCTTAACCGGATCTCAGGGTCTCGAAATTATCAGAGGGTGCTATGGGCTGAACCTTATTGGTTGCGACCTTGTTGAAGTCTCACCGCCCTACGATACAACAGGGAATACCGCGCTGCTGGCGGCCAATCTGCTTTTTGAGATGCTCTGCGCTCTGCCAGCATGCAAAAGAAGAATATGATCGCCGCATCAGGGTAAGCTTAGCGTTTTTCTGCCATATCCTATCTTATTGATTTTATTGATAATAATATTTTTTTGCGCGCGTAAGGCTTACCATACTGTCGCTTGAAAAAACTTCGCTGGATTCTAACCTCGTCACGCTATATCATGGCGCGCTTTTTCACCCCCCTTTTTTACAGAATTATCAGGCCCCAGAGCTATGACAGATCTCACAAACTATAGAAATATCGGTATTTTTGCCCACGTTGACGCTGGTAAAACCACAACCACAGAAAGAATCCTGAAGCTGACAGGCAAGATTCACAAAATTGGTGAAGTACACGACGGTGCGGCAACAACGGATTTCATGGAGCAGGAGCAGGAACGGGGCATCACCATTCAGTCAGCTGCCACAACCGCTTTCTGGAGAGACCACAGACTCAACATTATTGATACACCGGGACACGTTGACTTCACCATCGAAGTTTATCGATCTCTCAAAGTACTCGATGGTGGTGTCGGGGTATTTTGTGGTTCTGGCGGCGTAGAACCTCAGTCCGAAACTAACTGGCGTTATGCCAACGAATCTGAAGTGGCACGCATCATCTTCGTCAACAAGCTGGACCGTCTGGGTGCCGACTTTTACCGAGTCGTGGATCAAGTAAAAAATGTATTGGCGGCAAACCCGCTTGTTATGACATTGCCGATCGGTGAAGAAGATGATTTCAAGGGCGTTGTTGATGTCCTGACCCAACAAGCCTACATCTGGGATGATTCCGGTGACCCCACCAAGTTTGAAGTGACCGACATTCCCGCAGACCTGGTTGAAAAAGCCGCCGAATATCGCGAAAACCTCATCGAGATGGTCGTTGAGCAAGATGAAGACCTGATGATGGCTTACCTTGAAGAAGGCACTGAGCCCACTATTGACGAGCTGAAGCACTGCGTACGTAAGGGCACCATCGCACTCGATTTTTTCCCTACATTCTGTGGTTCTGCTTTCAAGAACAAGGGTATTCAGTTGGTACTCGACGCGGTAGTCGACTACCTGCCTAACCCAACCGAAGTCGACCCGCAGCCAGAAGTTGATATGGAGGGTAACGAAACTGGAAAATTTGCTAACGTTGACGAAAACGGGCCACTTCGCGCACTCGCGTTTAAGATCATGGATGACCGTTTCGGCGCCCTGACTTTTACACGCATATACTCAGGTAGCTTGAAGAAAGGTGACAGCGTACTCAATACCTACACAGGCAAAACTGAACGTATTGGACGTATCGTTGAAATGCACGCCGATGAGCGTATCGAACGCGACTCAGCGCAGGCCGGTGACATCATCGCCCTGATCGGCATGAAAAATACTCAGACAGGTCACACGCTAAGTGATCCAAAGGACGTTGCAACACTGGAACCCATGGTATTCCCTGATCCCGTGATCTACATCGCGATATCACCAAAAGACAAAGGTGGTTCAGAGAAAATGGGTATTGCACTGTCCAAGATGATTCAGGAAGACCCTTCTTTTAGGGTTGAAACTGATCAGGAATCTGGCGAGACCATCATGCGCGGCATGGGTGAACTTCACCTCGACATTAAAGTCGACATTCTTCGTCGTACACATGGTGTTGAAGTTGAAGTTGGCAAACCATTAGTTGCCTATCGAGAGTCGATTACACAAACGATCGAAGATTCATACACGCACAAAAAGCAAACCGGTGGTTCTGGCCAGTTCGCGAAAATTGACTACATTGTCGAGCCTGCCGGCACCGGCGAAGGCTACATCTTCGAATCGAAGGTCACCGGGGGTAACGTACCACGGGAATTCTGGCCAGCGGTTGAAAAAGGCTTCAAGATCAGTCTGGAAGAAGGGCCACTCGCTGGCTACCCATGTCTTGACGTTAAACTCACTTTGCTTGACGGCGCATTCCACGCCGTTGACTCGTCTGCGATTGCCTACGAACTCGCGTCACGAGCGGCATATCGACAAACGATGCCGAAGGCTGGCCCACAAATTATGGAACCTGTCATGAAGGTCGATGTGTTCACTCCAGATGATCACGTTGGTGACGTTATCGGAGATCTTAATCGTCGCCGTGGCATGATTCAGGGTCAGGAAGGTGGTGCAACTGGCACTCGGATTAAGGCGGAAGCGCCCCTGTCCGAAATGTTCGGTTACATCGGTGACCTGCGAACAATGACTTCAGGCCGTGGTCAGTTCTCGATGGAATTCAGTCACTACAATCCTGCGCCACGTAATGTAGCAGATGAGATTGTGAAAGAAGCTCACGACCGTAAGGCTGCCGCAAAGGCTTAATGACAGCGTCTAAAGCTGAACACAAGTAGTCATGAAAAAGGTCAGCATTGTCTGACCTTTTTTTTGCCTGTCAGTTTTTGGATCTACATTCCTGTCGGTTCAATTTGCCGGTATAGTAGTCAGTGCAATGCATACCACATCCATTAGAAAAGGGAAGCCAGTCCCATGAAACCGATCCTGCTCTCGTGTCTTATCGCCATTTTTCTAACATTTCATCCACTAGTTTCTGCCGAAATGGATTGGCAAGGTCTCGATCGTGAGCGAATCGAACTGGCATTACCGTTACTGGTCATTAAGGGCAGTAAAGGACTACTTGCCTGTGGCTACGTGAACGTTAAAACCTGCAATAAAACCAAGGAAGCCTGCGCTATCGTCAGTGGCGTCATGAACCACAATGAAATGCTCGTCGCGAAAGTAAATGCCGTTTCGCCACCCGCACAAGCGTTGGGCGTCACCGTTGGCATGACCGGAGCTGAAGCGCTCGAGCGTTTTAGATAACAGCGCTGACACCGACGACCCACAGTCAGCAACTCCAAACGCCCCCATTGAATCGCTCGGTTATCAACTCATCATTGATTTACAGCTCAGTGCACTGTTTTAAAATCAGCTCTTTGGACTTAATATCGTGGAATTAGAACCTTGGGTTTGGTGGACGCTGCTTGCCGCCATGATGCAAGCGGTGAGAACCGCCGGTCAGAAGCAGCTTACAGCAGCCGTCACTCCGCTGGCAGCAACCCTGGTTAGATATCTGTTTGGACTTCCCTTCGCTTTACTATGGCTTACCTACGCCGGAGCCACCTTAAACTTTGATTTCCCTGACTTAAATCTGACATTTTTGGTATCGGGGTTGATTGCCGGTATTCTACAGATTGTTGCGACGCTGCTGTTGGTACGCTTACTGACATTAAGAAACTTCGCGGTAGGCACCACCTTTGTGAAATCCGAGATATTACTCACAGCGGTCATCGGCTATTTCTTTTTCACAGAGACTGTTTCGGCGCTTGGTTGGACTGCGATCATCATTTGCGTTGCTGGTCTATTTGTCATCAGTTACTCGAAAACCGGGCGAATGGCCAGCTTCTGGAATCAATCGGCTATTTATGGTCTGGGCGCTGGGCTGAGCTTTGCCCTTACGTCACTGTTCCTCCGACAAGCGAGCTTATCCCTTGCTAACGACAACGCGATGCTGACCGCGGGTATGACTTTAGCCTACATGGTTTGTTTACAAACCGTGATCACACTGTTTATGGTTCGCACCCAACAACCAGGTGAGCTCACCAAGGTCATGGTGAACTGGAAACCAGCACTTTTTGTCGGTTTTACAGGGGTACTCGGCTCCATAGGCTGGTTCACAGCGATGACCCTAGAAATTGCCTCCTATGTGAAAACGCTTGGACAACTGGAATTTGTTTTCACCCTTGCACTCACAGTGTTCTACTTCAAGGAATCCCCTTCGCGGCTTGAATTATTCGGCATGATCCTTGTGGTGCTCGGCGGCATTGTATTACTGCTCGACTAGTATGGGGTTCAGTAACTGGTCTGGCAGATAGCATTACACCCATATCGCGTGCCTGTCTCCCAAGACGCGAGGTGCCTTTCTAACTCTCTGCGTCTAGGCCTACTAGTTGCGCCGGGGTTAGCTGCAACGCTGTGACAACGTCGTTAAAATAGTTGATTTCCATATAGCTTGTTCGACCATCAGACTGGATCACATCAATCAAGGCGTTAACAGTGGCGACGCGATCTTGCCATGCTATTTTTTTTGCTGATGCGCTTAAGTACCGCTGAAGAGAGACCTTCTCAAAGATTGCAGATTGTGCAGCCACACGAATGTCAGCCGCGGAATAATCGTTTCCTGTGTGCGTTTTGAGCACTTCAATAACGCGCTCAACTTCTATACTTTGAATGTTTGTGTCGGCAGAGGTTGCGCGGGCAAGCGCCATAAACATGACATCGTTGCGCAATTGCGCCAGCTCAGATGCTGATGGCTCAGCACCGTTAAAAATTTTAAAGATATTATCTAGGCCAAGTGTTGCCATGCTCATTGCTCTAATGTTGCGGTTAATTAATTATTTGATCGTTAAATATTGGATCAATAGACAAAAATAGTCTCGGGTCGGTTTGACGCGGTGAACGATGCACGACGCCAAAAAAATCTTCATCCCAAGTTCCACCTTTCAACAAAGACCAATGTCCTGAGGGGAATATACTCGTCGTTGCACCTTGGGATACTGGCGGCTGTTCATCATTTCTTTTGGCGAACAAGCGCCTATCGACATCGTTAGCAGCGATCCACTCTGTGCCTGACCCGCACAAGGTGGTCAGCATTCGACAGGGCACCTGGTCGACGTGAAACCTCGGGCACATGGGTGCTCGGAGCGTGCCGAGGCGGATACCGACGTGACTGCAGCCTAGCAGTAAGTCCATGGTTTCACAGGCTAGTAAAATTTCGTTATCGATGGCATCAACCAAGTCGTCACCTAATGCAGGCGCAAGTGATCTCAACTGTGTATCGCTCGCGGACTTGCTTTGCTCCCATCGCACTTCAACATGACAACCAGAATCAAGCACGTGCTTAGCAATTGCTTCAATTTTTTTGTTCTCTTTACGTGCAATACTGACGAGTTCCACGTCTGGTGCATATATGTTTGAGAGGTCACTAATTTGTTCACTGATTATTTGTCGCATGTAAATTCTTCTGTTGTTTCCGTTCCAACGAACAGCGGAAAACCGTTTTGAGTTTCTGGCAAAATACGATGCCTTGGCAAAATGTCCTCTAATGACGACCAGTTGGGGGAGTGTTGGCGCTGACAAAGTCCGCAAGCCGACGTAAATAAATCGATAGTTCGTTCGAATGTTCTCCAGCAGATATTTGGTCCTGCAGTTCAAGCGCTAAAGCAGAAACAATTAGATGGGTCGGAATCCACTCTTTTTGTGCAGATTGAACGCCGCTATTTACCGCAGCTCGAGCGCGTACGAGGTCTGATGCATCTACCCCCGCAATGATTGCCTGTTGAGCAATGGTTGCCTTATTGTCAGGTTTTTGACTCATTCTTTTCTCGCTACCTTATAAAAAGCCTCGTAGTCATCAACAAAACAAGGATGCAGACTTGTATGCGCGCTCGCGACATCATCAAAGATGGTGTTATTCGAAATATTGAGTGACGTCATGTGGAGTTTCTAACCTTAAACTTTTGCAACGCTTGAAACATGCCATTCACCCGAAGCGTTTATAATATGTTATAACATATCATTTATGCAACCTAGCAAATGGTCAGATTCAAACAGAATAGGCACTAAATTTTTTGGCCTTTGTTGCAATGCTAGTAATCAAACCCGTCGCGCTTACGACGGGTCCAGTCGAGAAAAAGCGTATCAGTCGTCGCACTTCCTGGGTAAATCGAGCGTCGGGTTCTTGTCGAAGAAGCCTGATGGAATGAGATGAAAGCCCGTATATTCAACCGGCATGACGGGCCAATCTTCAGGCCGCGGCACGTGGGTTAGCCCAACGGTATGCCAGACCACGAGGTCGCAGTCATCAATATTGCGATTTTCAGCGGTCATTTCGGCAAGCCCACCTTGTCCTGCATGCATAACCGTATTTGGACCGGCGGCACTAAATTCGCCTTCGCTGAAGGGTGTTGCCCACAAATTGTGACTGGCAAATGCTGCTCGCGCTGCCACTTGAGAGCCTGCCTGTGCAAATAACGTGGGTGAGGCCGCCGGCAGCAGTTTGTATGCAACAGGCACACCCCACTTATTTTTTGATGCGGGGTTCACCACCTTCCAGTTTCGACTGACGTGAGGCGCATTGTCTCTGATCGCCTCCGATTCTGTCGTCAAATGTCGAGAAACTGACTGAAACTGTGTGCCTTCTGGGTTTTGGGGTGACACTGGCATTAATTCGATCTGATTTTCAAACAATGAATTGGTGCCACCGTCGAGTTGCCAATCAAGTCGAAAACAAAACAGATGTTGGTGAACAGGCGAGGAGAGGTTTTCTCCGATTACGGGTGATTGTGATGGATTATAGGTTGCTTGAGTCATCGCGCTGACGCCAACAATCCCCGTCAGCTTGACTTCCATTTGAATGGTTCCATCAAGATAAAGATACCAGTAGAAACCGTAGTCGTAATTCCCGATCGTGAACACGGAGCTGATCACGAGTCGTCGTGACCGTCTCACCTCTGCTGTTTGCCTCTCTAAATTAGAGTGCTTCCATTGGATGCCATAGTCTTCTTCATGTATGCAGATGGCATTTTCAATCGTTCTGGGATTGCCTTCAAAGGTGACCTGGTGCGTATCTAGATAGTGAATTTCACCCAGACAGTCACAGCCAAGTTTTAGGCTGTTGATCATCGTACCCATATTGTATTCACTGGCGTCAAGCACGTGCTTCCAGCTATGCATTGGATCATTATCGCCGTAAGGCACCACCATTTCAGACAGCGCGGCGCGATAAAGAATCGGCCTGTCCTCCAACGAAAGTTCATGCAAAACCAGACCATTCACTGGATGAACAGAAGCGCGAACGTCAAAGCCTTGCCAGGAGATTCTGTTGCCGACTACCTTAAAACTGGTTCCCTCGGGCTGAGTGATACTCAGAGGCTTAAGATCTGATCGAATTGCGCGAGGGCTCTCACAATCATAGCGGCCAGATGCCGTTGGCATAGGAATGACTCCGCTGTCTTCAACATGCGTGACGACGCCGGCAGTAAGATCGACGTGCGCAATGAGTCCATGAATAGGCCTTGCGTAACCGTTATCCGTTGGATCTTCTTTCAGAAAGGCGATACATCGCAGGGCACGATGTCCTGCTGGGATGCTGTCATGGGCGTAACCACCCGCCGGCCAAGGGTCGATCTGGATGAGCGCCAGTGCATCTTCCGACGAAACGTCAATACCTCTGGCCGCCACAGATTCTAGCCACTGAGCATTGGACTTTGTAAGAAGAACCGCATGCCCGAGATCAGCATAGTTATAGGCGACCTGTGTGTCGAGAGGCAGACGCGTGCTTGAGAGGACCTTGCCTCCAGTAACATCTATCAAGGCAACAAAGCCACCATCTTGCTCCTCATCAACACCGGTCAACTCGATGACTCGGGGTATTGTTTTCTTACCTAAAACATCGCTTTTTTTCGGTTCTTGTAGACCTATCGACGAAAAAAAAGATTTTTTGTTTTTATGATGGGACCGGAAGAGATCGACTGCGTTAGTGACTTCATCTCGAGAGAGTGATTCTAAAGGGTATATAGTCATAAAAAGCGCCTACGGGGTTTGGTTATATCTGTTAAAAATTCGTTAATGAAACGATCTTATTTTAGAACAACGTCATTTATCAATTATTAGTGGTCTTCGACATGTTCGCTTATGGAGCATTCACCCCGAAAAGCGATACTTTGACATCCTTGAAAAATGCTGTTTGTAGTTCTTATTCTCAGCTCTGACTACACACTTGGAATAATTGAGATGTTAGCAAATGGACTGATCATGCTGGTTGGGTTGCTCATGAAAGTCTCATCCCCATTCGATACTCCGGGGGGACACCGAATGCTGCAGGTTTGGGTGCCCTTGTGTCCGCCAGCAGTTCGAGGCCAACTGCACGATAAAATTCAACTGCTGGATTATCAGACATCACGTCGAGCTGAAATTTTGCGTAGCCCTGACCCCTTGCCTTGTTGATCGCGTTATCGATGAGGTAGAAGCCAATTCGCTTACCGCGATACTCGGGTTTCACTGCAAGTGCGTGGATATAGTAGGTGTCGGCGTCAATGACAGGATTGAGCCAGCTGGCATGATCAGCTCGTTCCAGCAATCCGTAGAAGTCTTGTTTCGAAACATCTCCCCGTTCTATCAGGTTTTTCCATAGTGGTGCCAGCGCGTGCTGGCGGGTTTTGTACTCGGTACCTCGCATGCCGATCTCAATGCCCATCAAAGCACCGTCTTCAATCGCGAGTGCAGTCGCATCTGCGCCAAACAGGGTGCCATCCATGGGCCAGGAACCCCGAACAGCGTGATCAAATATCTCGCGGGTACCAAACTGGTACTCATAGCTTACCGGCCCGGTACTCCAGACGAGTTCAGGTATTTCAGCGGCATAAACTTCTCTAACATCTGGGGATACTTCGATGATTTCCATATTGCTAGTACCGTTGTCTAGGATTTCGCGCTATTATTGGTCAACGACCAAAACTTGTCAATGACCAAATATGCCAAAAAAGAGAAACCCTGAAATGGTATCGCTGGCGCCAACCCCAAAGGGCAATTCAACCTGCGATCGAATCGTTGCGGCGGCGCGCAAGAAACTTGTCGAAAACGGGGTTGACGGGTTCTCCCTGCGGGAACTCGCGACCTCTCTGGATTTGAAGCTGAGCAATGTGCAGTACTACTTCAAGACCAGAGAAGCACTGCTCTTGCACGTGTTTGAACGAGAGGCTGCAGCTGATGTGGCCGTGATCGAGGCAAAGCGGTCATCAGGCAGCGAACGGGAGGCCTTTCGAGCGATCGTAAGAGAGCTGGTCATTCGCTGGCGCGGAGACAGCGGTATCCTCATGTCTACGCTGGGTACAATATCCCTGCATCATAAGGAGTTTCGTGGCCTGTACCGCTCTGTCTACGAGGTCTTCTACAGGGCGCTGGAGGCGTCTGTTCGCGGCATGAATAACGAACTCGATGATGACGAGGTAAGACTACGGGTACGCCTGGTGACGGCCCTGGTTGATGGGTCACCGATGCAGACCCGTGTGGGTGATCTGCAGATATTTCTTGACCGGGTTCAGGACCAGGCTGAACAGATCGCGCTTTCCTAGCGCTACGTGCTTCTTCTTTGATAGACGATTGTGTCCGCTAGAACAAGAGTGACTAGGCTTATGAATTAGTGGTACCGACAAGTTAACCATTTTGAGATTCAGAGGTGGGAGTACTCTTCCTATTTCTGCATCAAATTGCGCTCGAAATCGATGCTAACAAGGCACTACACAGTGAGTACGATCTTGCCAAAGTGTTTCTGCGCTGCCTGCAGTTCAAAGGCTGCACGAATCTCTGCCATCGGAAATTTATCGCTGATCACTGGCAGGATATTATTCGCCTCTATAGCAAGAATCATATCCTGCTGCTCTTGCCGGGATCCTACCGTTATACCCTTTAAAGTAATGTTTTGTGAAAATAGCTGCGCTGTTGGCACCTCACCCGCAAAACCAGCGAGGACACCAATTAAGGAAATATGGCCACTGATACGGCAGGCTGTGATTGATTGCCCAAGCGTTCCCGCCCCGCCGATTTCAACGACCTCATCAACACCAACCCCGCCCGTGAGTTCTCGAGCCTTTACGCCCCAGTCAGGCGTTTCCTTATAATTGATGAGGTGGTCGGCACCGAGTGCTTTTAATTTTGCGAGTTTTTCTTCGCTTGAAGATGTTGCAATGACGCGACATCCAGCAGCCTTCGCAAACTGTAATGCAAAAATCGAGACACCACCCGTGCCTTGAGTAAGCACCCAGTCGCCCGGCTTAACTTGAGCCTCGGTGAACAATGCCCGCCAAGCAGTCAACGCTGCACATGGGAGTGTGGCCGATTCCTCCATAGAATAATTAGAGGGCGCCTTGGTAAACCCGCTGGCGGGCGCGGCAACAAATTCAGCTGCAAACCCATCCACATGATCTCCGGGTACGCCGATCAGCTTATTCAAATCAGGCGTGCCTCGTTCCCAAGCAGGAAAAAAAACCGATACAACCGCGTCTCCAACAGCAAACTCGGTAACCCCTGAACCGATAGCGACCACTTCCCCGGCACCATCTGACATCGGAATTCGGCCTGGTTGCCCGGGAATTAAGCCAGATACAACGGCAAAATCATGAAAATTGAGTGAACTCGCTCTTACTTTTACAAGCAATTCACCAGAACCGACTTCCGGATCATCTCGCTCTTCGATACGTAACTGATCCAATCCACCTGCTTGTACTGACGCGACTTTCATATCGACCCCGTAATTTAAATAATTGATTGGAATTGTACCTGTTCAGAAATTAATTACGCCACCGCGGAAAGCATTAACAGACAAGAAGTAAACATTTTTGCGTTGCTCTCGCTCTGCTGACTGATCAAAGACACACGCACCATCCCACTCGCTGCATCAATAGCGTATAAAGGACACTGACGTTTGAACCACAATTTTGATAAGCACTTTTTACAAGACGGAGAGATCTCTATGCCTTCAATCGACAATAACGGCCCACTGGCAGGTCGCACAGCACTCGTCACCGGCGCCAGTCGGGGTATTGGTACAGCCATCGCGTTGAGACTGGCCATGGCGGGCGCACGCGTTGTTGCCACCGGGCGCACCGTGGAAGCAGGCGCAAACCCGCTGCCAGGTACGATCATGGATACGGTCAACACGATCAACAATGCGGGCGGTGAAGCGCACGCGGTGCAGTGCGATCTTAGTTTGCCAGAAGATAGAATCCGGTTGGTTGAAGAAACCCGGGCAGCGGTTGGCACCGTAGATATTTTGGTGAACAACGGTGCCGTGACATTCTATTTCCCGATAAAAGATTTTCCTGACAAGCGCATGCGCCTTATGTTCGAGGTACAGGTTTATGCCGCGATGGAGCTGGCTCAAGCATTTTTACCGGACATGATCGAAGGCAATCGTGGCAACATCGTCTACATATCATCTGGTGCAGCACTTCACCCACAAAAGCCTTACCCTGCGGCACGGGGCGGCACCGTGTACGGCATGTGTAAAGCAGCCATGGAAAGATTTAGTACGGGTCTGGCGACAGAGGTGTATGACAACCACATTGCCGTAAACTCGATTGCGCCAGGACTGGTCGCTACCCCAGGTGCTGTCCATCACAATTTAATTACGGAGGCTAACAAGGACATACAGTCGCCTGTTGAAGCTATTGCCGAAGCAGTTTGTTATATGTGCCGGACAAACCCACAAGACATCACAGGCCGTGTAGACCAGATCAAACCCTTTATGACAGAATTTGGTTTGTTACCTGAGCCTCTGATTGGGTAGAGGTTTAATAACCCTCAATCGCAGGGCGAGGTATGTGAGTAAGTCTATCGGTCATTATTCCCTGCCCGGAAAATTGGGTTCGCGCTTTTCCATGAAGGCCATCGCGCCTTCCTGCATATTGCGGGGTATCAGAACCGCTTGATGAACCATTTCGAGATCGAGCTGATCACTGAAGCTATTGCCGAGTGCAGCATCAGTAACAGATCGTATTCTAGTGACGGTCTCGGCTGATGTTTTCGCCAGTGAGTTCGTAATGCGTCCAACTTCTGCGTCAAGCTGCTCGTCTGCAACGGCTTTCCAGATCAACCCCCATGATTCTGCTTGTTCTGCTGTAATTCTGTCACCAAGCAGCGACAACCCGAGGGCCCGCGCGCGACCAGCCTTGCGAGGCAGGTTCCACGTGGTGCCGAGGTCCGGAACAATGCCCAGTCGAGGACCAAAAGTTGCAACAAAGAAAGCACTTTTTGCTGCTACGGTGATGTCGCATGCCATTGCCAGCCCAAAGCCACCGCCGGCGGCAGCACCGTTGACGCGCGCGACAGTGGGCACCGGACAATCGTAGATGGCGCGCATCGCCCCATTGAAATTGTCATCAACCTGACCATCAGGCACAGCCGTTGATGGTTCGGCATTTGCCTGACCCGCCAGATCGGCGCCGGCACAAAAGCCGCGGCCACTGCCCGTAATAACGACAACTCTGATGGCTTTGTCTTGCTCAACTAGCGCCAGGGCGTCAACCAGGTTTTTCATCAGGCTGTTTGTCATCGCGTTCAGCGAATCGGGTCGATTTAGCGTGATTGTCGCAATGTTGTCCTGCGTGCTAAAAAGGATTGAATCTGTGTCGGTCATGGACCATCTCCTATTGTGTGTTGATACCAGGGTATCCCCGCTGGGCGACGTTGGTCATTTTTGTATCAGAGTTTGTCATGGCTGCACTGGATCTATCCAGCAAAATTGTTTGGCATGATCCTCATAGTACTCGGTGGTATCGTATGACTAGTGGGCCGCCGAGAGTGAAAAAACCTATCTGGCAGCGATCATTGCACACAATCAAGATAATCTTTACCGGTCAATGCCCATCAGAGGGAAATAATATGAAAACCATTGGCATGCTGGGCGGTATGAGCTGGGAATCTACTACGAGCTATTACCGCGCAATCAACGAAGCCGTCAAACAGGAACTTGGCGGCTTACATTCGGCAAAAATCTGTATGTACAGTGTCGACTTCGACGAAATCGAGAAACTTCAGCACCTCGACAAGTGGAATGAGACAGCCGCTATTTTATCGCAAGCCGCTCTGAGTGTTGAGAAAGGTGGCGCAGACTTTTTACTCATCTGCACCAACACCATGCATAAAGTGGCAGACCAAATACAAGCCGCTATAGCAATACCTCTTTTACACATTGCCGACGCGACCGCTGATGCTTTGCTTAACGATGATATAAACCGAGTCGGATTGTTGGGTACAAAATTCACGATGGAGCAAGATTTTTACAAGGACCGGTTGACCTCAAAGTACGGCATTGATGTGATCGTACCGGCGCTAGCTGAACGAGCGCTCGTACATGACGTGATCTACAACGAACTCTGCCTTGGCGTCATCAGCGATGCTTCAAGAGCTGCCTATCTCAACGTTATTGACGCACTACATGAACGAGGTGCACAGGCGGTTATCCTCGGATGTACAGAAATAGCGCTGCTTGTCTCTCAGACCGATACGCCAGTACGCCTTTACGATACGACAAAAATTCATGCTGAGCAGGCAGTTGCTTTTGCTCTAGACGATAGCTGACAACAGGGAAGTGTTGACCCGATAAAAAGCCTGGCACAATTCAAGTGTAAGGCGAGGTACCAAGCTATTTTCTTTAGGGCGTTCCTAACTTCTCGGCGGTAAGCATCTCACGAGCGTCAGGAACTCCAACTTAGTGCCCGCCCTGCGATGCGCCGAAAGCGACTGATATTCATCGTCTGCATACCAATCTTTTGCCTTTGTCTCCGAAGGAAATTTGAAGATAATCATTCGGCCTTCACGTGGACTATCACCTTCAAAAGTTGTCGGATTGTCATCAAAGGTGACGAACTCACCGCCATATTTCTTCAACATTGGGAAGAACCCTTTCTCGTAGGTACGATAGGTATCAGGATCAATGACTTTGAGGTTTACAACCATAAAAACAGGTAGGTCGGACATGATATTTCCTTTTCAGCGAGAAGCTTAGACAAATGGTCCAAGATAAATAATCTACGATAACTGGATCGGCGTTGTTGTGTCGCCATTTTTGGGTCTTGTGGTGGGAACGTTCTCCCCAA
>CAJXBG010000031.1 GCA_913050215.1 uncultured Gammaproteobacteria bacterium | reverse complement strand
CAGGAAAGTAAGTGTAAAGAGAGTGCATCCGGGTCTTTTTCAGGTCCAATAAGCGCCAGTGCCTGTGCTTCGACAATCCTACGCCTAAATGCTGATTCGATCATTTCCATCCCTGACCAGACCACTTGACTGATATCGGCGTCATGACTACCGATCTCCGTCGCCGTGTTTGTTAGCAGGCAACCAAGCATGCCATTTTTGGGGACATTTTCGAAGGACGAAAGAAAAAACGATTCGATAGCATCGAGCGGATTCTCCTTGTTATCAAGGTATTTTGCGATTCTGCCGGCGACGATATGGTGCTGGTAGTGGGTCAGTGAGCGAACAAATAAATCCTTCTTGCTCGGAAAAACATTGTAGAAACTGCCCGGTTTCAGGGCGACGGTCTGTAAAATTTGCGATATACCGGTCGCAACATAGCCCTGCTTCCAGAACAGTTTCATCGATTGATTGATGACTTCGGTTTCGTCGAAAAGAGGTGGTCTTGGCATTCCGGTTTCCGTTGTGTCCTGTGGTAAATACTTGTGATCGTTGACAGCTTTGGACCGAATTAGTATAAATGAGCGATCATTCAAAAACAATTTAGGTTTTTGCTGTCTACCTCGAAGGATGTCGCTCGTGTCTTATTCGACCGAAATATTACGCTACCAAAAAAAATCTAAGATGATCCATGGTAAAAGCATGGCATATATAGATGAGGGGGAGGGTGATCCGATTGTGTTTTTGCACGGTAATCCGACATCGTCTTTTTTGTGGCGCAATATCATGCCCCACCTAGAAGGCAGGGGACGGCTGATTGCCCCGGACCTGATTGGCATGGGTGATTCCGAAAAGCTTGATCACAGCGGTCCCGACAGTTATACCTTTGTTGAGCATCGAAAGTATCTTTTTGCGCTGCTGGAAGCATTAGACGTTCACTTGAACGTCACACTCGTTATCCATGACTGGGGTTCTGCTCTCGGGTTTCACTGGGCGCAAGAATATCCGGAGAAGATTAAAGGCATTGCTTTCATGGAGGCAATTGTTGCGCCGATTCCAACCTGGGGAGGTTTTCCCGAAGCTTCGCGCAAGGTGTTCCAGGGTTTTCGTTCAGAAGCCGGTGAAGATATGGTGTTGAACAGAAATATATTTGTCGAAGCGGTGCTCCCGGGATCAATTCTCAGAGACCTGACGGAAGCAGAGATGACAGAATATCGTCGACCGTTTTTGAATCCCGGTGAAGACAGAAGACCCACGCTCACCTGGCCCAGACAAATTCCTATTGCGGGTGAGCCGGAGGATGTTGTCAAGATTGCGGGCGCATACAGTCAGTGGTTATCACAATGTGATGTACCGAAACTGTTTGTGAACGCCGAACCTGGCGCATTAATCGCAGGACCCGTAAGAGATCTGGTGCGTGCCTGGCCAAATCTCACCGAGGTGACCGTGGCGGGCTCTCATTTTATTCAAGAGGATTCGCCTGACGAAATTGGTGAAGCCATTGCCGCGTGGCTGCCCGAATAAACACGCACTAATTAGTACGGAGTAAAAACATGAAACAGGAAACTCAGGTAGAAATACTTAAAGAATTGATGCGTCAGGTTGATGAAGGAAAAAACATCGACGCAGGTGTGCAGTACAGAATGCCAATGACCTCCTATGTTTGTCCGGATATAGCAGCCAAAGAATGGGACATGTTTTTTCAGAATCACCCTCAGTTGATTGGCTTATCCGGCGAGTTACCAGAGCCCGGCAGCTTTCTGACGATTGATGATTTTGGTATACCGGTGCTTGCCACCAGGGACAACGAGGGTAACTTTCGCGCATTTCTGAATGCCTGTCGTCATAGAGGTGTTCGTGTAAGTCAGGAAGAACGTGGTAGAAAAAATGTATTCACCTGTCCGTTCCATTTTTGGAGTTACTCCAATAGCGGTGACTTGGTGGCGATACCTAATGAAGATCACTTCGGTGAAATTGACAAGAGTTGTAATGGTTTGATTGAACTCCCGGCGGTGGAACGTGATGGCTTGTTGTGGGTGCATCCACAACCCGACGGTCAACTGGATGTTGATGAATTGTTGGGCGCTGAACTAGCCGAAGAACTCGGAACCTATGGGTTGGGTAAGCTTGTTCGTGGGGGTACGAAAACCATCAATATGAATCTTAATTGGAAACTTTCAAATGACACTTTCGGTGAGACCTATCACTTTGGCAAGTTACACAAAAATACATTAGGTAAAATTTTTCCGGGCAACAATTTGCATCTGGAACTGTTTGGTCGTCATCACAGATTCGTGACAGCTTCGCAGACCCTTGGCGAATTTAAAGATATTCCGGAAGCAGATTGGAATATTCATGTTGGCGCAGCATTTGTGCTTTACTACCTGTTCCCGAACATTACTTTCATTGTAGGTAACGGGTCTTGTACGATTGTGAAAATGTACCCGGATCCTGACAACCCGGGACGCTCGACCTCGCAGGTTTTCGCCTATTATGCGCAGGAAGTACTGGATATGGAGGACGCTGCAAAAGCAGAGGGTAGCCTTGAAGAAGTGACATCTGAAAATGTTTACGATCCAGAGAAGCGAGGCGGGCCGAGTATTGAAACGACAATGGAGGTTTTCAATAGCACCATTGAAAAAGAAGATTATCTGATGGGTGAACTACAACAGAAGTCTGCAGAAACTGGTCTGCTAAAGCACGTTACCTTTGGTCGCAATGAACCTGCATTGCATCACTTTCATTCGACCTTTGCCGATGTGTTGGGTATGCCGCCGCTAGAAAAAGTAGAGGCGTAACGAAAGTTGACCTCTAAAAAGCAGACCGCCGGATCGCGTTTTAAAGGTTACTCTAGTCGAAAAAGATAATTCTCCTGAACATCTGAATCTGTGCGGTCGCTTTCGTATTTTTCATTCCAGACATGAGTGAAGGATAGGTACTCGTCGGGGTCTGTAACCCTGTACGCATGCAGATCGTAGACTTTTTCCTCAGCCTGTAATCTTACAGCATGATTTGATTCAATATTTTGGACCCACTGGGCGTAATTATCGCCAGCAAACACGTATATTCGCGCTTGCTCTGCAACCATCCAGATGTTGACGGAGTAGGGCTGCTCTGGATTGGTTTCAAGCTGAATAATCGAAATGCTGGCAATTTCTCGCCAATCTGCCAGTGCCTCGGTGGGTGTGCCCGTCAGTTTGCCACCAGAGAAGGGTATGTAGGCGCATCCGCTGATTGAGACGAGCAGTGTTAACAGGATGATTAGCGGGTAGTTCCTCATGGGGTCGTGTCCTTTTCTCTGATTTCAGTTTTGTCGATTATTTCAGGATGTTCTGAAGTACGGCCGTAAGACCTTTTTGTCCTAGTTCAGTATAGCCAGTTGAGACTTCCTGAAGAAATCTCTTCTCGCTGCCTGCAGGGCCAAAAATTTTTATGACAGATTGGAGCCTTTCTGGCAACTCATGCTCGCTCAAGCCTCTGATCATTGCAGCACCGGGGTCAGCAAACTCGCCTGCGATCTCTTTGTTACATGAGCATCGAAGCCAGGCGCTGACAATGAGCATCAAACCTTGGCAAGGCGTGCCAAGTTCGATGTGGTTTTGAATACTTGGGTAGACACGTTGAATGAGTTTCTGCGATCCATCACTAGCGACCTGCGCCGTTCGATATTGAATTTGACTGTTTGCAAAACGTGACAGAATGCTTTGCTTATACTGCAAGATGTCAAAGTCTTTCGGGCGCACGATGACGGGCAGCACTTCTGTTTCAAGCAAATAGTCAGCGAAGCGGTGTAACATCGGGTCTTGCATGGCCTGGTGTATAAACTCGTGTCCGGCAAGCAAACCGAGGTAGGCAAGTGCTGAATGGGTTGCGTTCAACATCTGTAGCTTCATTTGCTCATGTACCGATACGTTATTCACGATTTGCGCGCCAGCGCTTTCCCATTCAGGGCGTTCCGCCGCGAATCTGTCTTCGATAATCCACTGGCTAAAAGGTTCGCTGACGACTAAGCCGCGATCTTCAATTCCGCTCTCCGTTGCGAGGAGCGCAATGTCTGCTTCAGTTGTTTTGGGTACGATTCTGTCTACCATTGTGCTCGGAAATTGAACATGATCTTGAACCCAGTGGGCAATTCCACGATCTTTGCGTACTAACAAGCCGCCGATTGTGCGTGCCGTGGCGTTGCCATTTTCCGACAGATTGTCACAGCTGATGATCGTGATCGGCCCTGCGCGATTATCCATTCGCTGCTTAAGGCCTGCTGCAATGATACCGAGTGCTGAGACCGGCATAGCTGGATTATCGAGGTCATGCCGAACATCAGGATGATCTTCATTGAGCTGACCGGATACGTTCAGGCAATATCCTTTTTCTGTGATGGTTAGCGTAATAATCTTGATGCTAGGCGATGCGATGAGTCCAATAATTTCCTGGCGTTGTTGCGAAAGGGTAAGGACGTTTTGAAGTGCACCCACTACCCGATACTCATTAAGATCTATGTGTCTTGTGCAGGTTGTGTAGAGAAAATCCTGTGGTGCGAGCCGGTCTCGCATGTTGGTGCTGCGTAGGTTAGCCCCAATAACGCCCCATCGAAGATCCCCACTCGCCAGCACGTCCTCGGTATAGATAGCCTGATGCGCGCGGTGAAAGCCGCCGACGCCAATGTGCAGAATACCAGCCTTAACCTTGCTGCGTTCATAACTGGGATGACGAGCGCGCGAGAATGCCAAGAGTGTTTTTTGTGACAGTCGGTCTGGCATCAGAGTTTGTAGGCTTCTTTTGCAAGGCTATAAGCAAAGGCTTCGGCGACTTCAAAACCTTCATTTTCAGTCATTCGATGTTCAGCGATGAGTTTCGCAAGGAAGCCGCAGTCAATTCGTCTCGACATATCGTGCCGCGCAGGAATCGAGAGAAAAGCCCGCGTGTCATCGTTAAAACCAACCGTATTGTATATGCCGGCGGTCTCTATTGTCTGTTCGCGGTATCTACGCATACCCTCAGGGCTGTCGTGAAACCACCAGGCCGGTCCAAGTTTCAATACAGGGTAATGACCAGCGAGGGGGGCCAGTTCTCGACTGTAGGCGGTCTCGTCCAGTGTGAAAAGAATGATCGAGAGGTTGGGTTCATTGCCATATCGATCAAGTAATGGTTTCAGGGCAGCCACATATTCTGTTTGGCGTGGAATGTCCGCACCTTTGTCGCGTCCATATTGCTCGAACAACCAACGGTTGTGGTTTCGATAGGATCCGGGATGAATCTGCATGATGAGCCCATCTTCGAGGCTCATCTTAGCCATTTCGGTCAACATTTGAGCACGAAAGCTTTCCGCCTCTAAAGGAGAAAAATCACCTGTGAGGATTTTATGAAACAGGTGCTCAGACTCGCTGGGCGATAGGTCAGCTGTGCTCGCGGTCGGATTTCCGTGGTCTGTTGCGGTTGCACCTCGCGCTTGAAAATATTGCCTACGATCTTGTAGCGCGGCCAGATACTCAGGGAATGATGCAGTATCTCGTCCAGTGAGTTCGCCGAGGAGCGTGACGTTAGTGCTGAAGCCCTCAAATTCAGGGTCAGTCACAGGATCTGGCCTGAAGGTAGTTATCACGCGACCGTCCCAGTCACTTGCAATGATTGTGTTGTGATGTGGCAGTTCGTCTAATGGTGATTCGGTGGTCGCGAGCAGTTCGATGTTGAATTTGTCAAACAGATGACGGGGCAGAAATTCTTCTGTGTCCAAAAGCGCCTGAATTCTGTCGAAATACTTGTCTGAAGTATCACCCGAAAGTGGTTCATCAAAATCAAAAATCTCAAAGAACACATGGTCTAGCCAGATGCGCGAAGGGGTCGCACGGAATAAGTGATAGTTCGATGCAAACAATCGCCAGACAGTTCGTGGATCTGGCATCGGTTTTCTTGAATCGCTTGTTCCGGAGATGCCCAGTTGATTCAAGGTAATGCCCTGACTGTAGAGCATGCGAAACACGTAGTGGTCCGGCGTGATGAGCAGTTCAGCCGGATTACCAAACGGTTTGTTTTCTGCAAACCAAGCCGGGTCGGTATGTCCATGCGGGCTGATAATGGGTAGAGACCTGACAGAACCATAGAGTTCTCGTGCGATATCTCGGGTGCGAGGGTCCTCGGGAAAAAGGCGATCGGGATGAAGCATGGTGCTGTTACCCATTTTGATCGAGCCTGCTTAGGGTATGAATGACGCCGCGGAGTTCAGCAAGACCTTTCATTCGACCGGCGAAAGAGTATCCGGGACGAATATTGGGGTTGTTCTTTTCATCGCCGATTGCATGGCCGTGATCCGGACGCATGGGTATCTCTGAAAACGGTTGGTTCAAGCTTCGGCGTGACGACTCCTGTTTAAGTAGCGCCCTGACAATACCAATAATATCGTTATCTCCATCGAGGTGCTCAGACTCATAAAACGAACCGTCTTGTTCTCGCTGTATGTTTCGCAAATGCACGAATTGAATATTTGAGCCAAATTCTTCGACCATTTCTACCAGGTCATTGTCCGAGCGCGCGCCGTAAGAACCCGCACACATGGTTAAACCGTTGCTTGGGCTCGGAACAGACTGAACAATTGATCGTGCATCATCGGCGGTAGAGACAACGCGGGGTAGTCCAAACAATGAGAACGGTGGGTCATCAGGATGAATTGCCATGACTACGCCGGCAGCCTCTGCCGTTGGCACAATGTCTTCGAGGAAGGCCAACAGGTTGGCTCGTAACCCCGTATTGCCAATATCTCTGAATGCCTCGATCGCCTGGCTTATGCTTTCTCTTGTGTAGGAACCTTCACCGCCGGGTAGCCCCGCGATAATATTTGATTCAAGGTCTACTTTATCCTGCTCGCTCATACCGATGAACCGGCTCTTGGCGTGCTGAAGTTGCAGATTGTTGTAATCCGCGGCGGCGTTTGGTCTTTGCAATATGTAAACGTCGTAGGCGACAAAGTCGGCCATTTCGAAACGTAATGCACTAGAGGCATTATCGAGCTCAAAATTAAGGTTTGTTCGCGTCCAGTCGACAACCGGCATGAAGTTGTAACATACCCGCGTGATCCCGAATTTACCAAGGTTTGCTAGGGTCCGGCAGTAATTTTCTATGAGTCGCTGATAGTCGCCGTGCCTAAGTTTTATGTCCTGATGGAGTGGTACGCTCTCGACTACCGCCCACTCAAGCCCGCTATCATTTATCAGTTGCTTCCGATCGGCGATATCTTCTTCGGGCCAGATTTCACCTGTCGCGATATGATCGAGGGCTGTGACAACGCCAGTAGCACCTGCCTGACGAATCTGTTCCAGCGTGACCGTGTCAGTTGGGCCAAACCATCGCCACGTTTCTTGCATGCGGTTACTCCATATTTAGTTTATGCATGGTAAATTGGAAGGATTAATTCACCAAGAAGTTTATCGTGACAATGATGAATCCTTTATGAGTAATCGGAGTGGTGCCAGCTATGCACCAGAAGGAGGGTGCGTGCCGGTTGTAGCGCCTGGCGATTTCAAATTTTCAGCTGCCTTTTTGGATCACGGCCACATATACGGTCAAACTAAAGGGTTGCTTGAGGCTGGCGGAACGCTTTGCTCGGTATATGACCCCGACCAGTCCAAACTAGACGCATTTTGTAAAAAGTATCCCCAGGTAAAAGCAGTACAAACCTTCGACGAGATACTTGATGATGAAAGCTTGCATCTAGTTGCCTCGGCCGCAATACCCGATGCGCGCGCCCGCATAGGTGCGCAGGTTATAGAGTCAGGAAAAGACTATTTTACGGACAAGGCGCCTTTTACGACCCTTGATCAATTGCAACAGATCAGGACGCTGACGCGCGCAACGGGCAGGAAGTATCTGGTCTATTATGCCGAGCGAGTGCATAACGAAGCAGCCTGGCATGCAGGCGAGCTGATCAATCAAGGCGCGGTGGGTGAGGTGATTCAGGTTTTAAATCTGGCTCCGCACCGATTGTCGGCAAAGTATCGACCGGATTGGTTTTTTCAGAAACAACATTACGGTGGCATCATTACCGACATTGGCAGTCATCAGGTCGAACAGTTTCTTACCTATGCCAGTGCGAAGGACGCCACTGTTAATTTCGCTCTGGCGAAAAACGTCAGTCATGCGGCGTATCCAGAACTCGAAGATTTCGGCGAGTTCTCCCTGACCGGTGATAACGGGACTTCTTTCTACAGTAGGGTTGACTGGTTTACCCCTGACGGTATGCCGGTGTGGGGTGATGGAAGAACATTTGTCGTCGGTACCAACGGCTCCATGGAGGTTCGAAAATACATTGATCCCCAGCGGAATAACCCGGCATCACTCATTCATTTGACGACGCAAGACGAAACCCGGGAGATAGATTGTCTTGGCGTTATTGGATACCCATTTTTCGGGCAGCTGATTTTGGACGTGCTCAATCGAACAGAAAACAGCATGGGGCAGGAACACATTTTCAAAGCATCGGAATTGAGTTTGTTAGCGCAAGAAATGGCTGACGCTCATGGGGGAGCTTTTTGAATTGAATGTGTTAGCTGACACTTTCGAATATTGCAGCAAGCCCCTGTCCGCCGCCGATACACATGGTCTCGAGCCCGTATTTCGCATCACGTCGCTTCAATTCGTGCATCAGATTAGCCAATATTCGTCCTCCTGTCGCACCGATAGGGTGACCAAGAGAGATGCCGGAACCGTTAACATTGAGTTTATCTCGGTCGTCCCAGCCCCAGCCTTTCAGTACGGCGAGCACCTGAGGTGCGAATGCCTCGTTGAGTTCTACTAGATCAATGTCGTTCCAACCAAGTCCAGTTCTACCAAACAGTCGCTCAACGGCAGGTACAGGACCGATGCCCATTCGCGATGGCTCACAACCGGCGGCAGCCCAACCGGTCAAAAATCCCATGGGTTCTAGACCGAGTTCCTCTAGCTTATCTTCAGCAACAACAAGGCACGCCGCGGCCGCGTCATTTTGTTGGCTGGCATTGCCTGCGGTGACGACACCGCCCTCAATGGGCCGAAGCGCTGCCATGCGCTCTATACTTGCGTCGCTTCTTACGCCTTCGTCCTTGTCGAAAAGGATGGGGTCCCCTCGGCGTTGAGGTATTGAAACCGGAATCAGTTCCTCATCAAATTTCCCCTCCGCCCATGCAGCCGTTGCGCGCTGGTGGCTCATCACGGCGTATTCGTCGCAAGCCTCCCGTGAGATATCGTAGTCTTTAGCCAGGTTTTCAGCAGTTTCGATCATCCCACTGATGACGCCAAAACGTTCGATCGGTTGAGACATCACCCTTCCGCGGGCGAGTCGATCATGAAATGTTGTAGAGCCCATGCGTGCGCCGGGACGCATATCTGTGCTGTAGTATTCAACGTTACTCATGCTCTCAGCGCCACCAGCGATTACCGCATCGGCAACGCCGGTTTGAACCATCATTGCAGCATCAATGACTGCCTGCAGCCCACTGCCACAACGTCGATCTACATGCAGGCCTGGAACAGTCACAGGCAAACCCGCCGCGAGTGCCGACCAACGGCCAATGCAGGGTGCTTCGCCACTGGCGTAACCCTGAGCGAAAACGACATCGTCGATACGTTCAGGGTCGCATTTTGTCCGCGCCATCAAGGCTTTGATGGCAATTGCGCCCAGTTCACCTGCAGGTAGCGCACTAAGGCTCCCCATAAATTTACCGACCGGTGTACGAACTGGCGATACGATTGCTGCTCTACGCATTTTTTTATCCTGAACAAATAAATACAGGGATGCATTATCAATGACAGTGGATTTGGATTCCAGCGCGTTCTGCTTCCCAGTGATCGAGAACTAAGATGGCAGTTAAAAGGCAGTAATTAGGCTTTATCGCTAATTCACTGAGCGCTATTACAATTGTTATGTCGCTTGTTTAAACTTCGGTAAGCTTATTGTATGTGGATGAGCATGCTAAACAGTGCTTAACATCGATGTTGTTTTAAAAGGGAGGGCATCGCGCGTTAATGATCACCGAAATGAATTCAACTGAAGAACACAATAATGGTTGGCAGGCATCAGTCAAAAGAATATTGACTGAACTCAAAGATAAACCAGGTGCACTGTTACCTGTTTTGCATGCGATTCAGACAGAAATAGGCTACGTTCCCGGGGAGTCGGTCACCTTGATTGCGGAAAGTCTGAGTCTTTCTCGCGCTGAGGTTCATGGCGTGATCAGTTTTTATACTTTTTTTAGATCGACCCGTGGTGGTTCTCACACGTTACAGATTTGCAGGTCCGAGTCGTGTCAGGCAATGGGAAGCAGAGAGCTAGAGTCTCACGCAAAGCAATCTTTACAGATTGGATTTGATCAAACAACCTCAGCCGGAGACATCACGCTTGAGGCTGTTTATTGCCTTGGGAACTGTGCTTGCTCACCAGCGATGCGAATTGATCATCAAGTTTACGGTAGAGTAACTGCCGAGAAATTTGATCAGTTAGTATCGGCGTTGCGGACCAATGTGATTGAGGTGAAGTGATTTGAGCCAAGCCGCCACAACAATCTATGTGCCACGTGACACCACGACAATATCGTTAGGTGCCGATCAAGTCGCTGATATGATTCAAACAAGCGCAGCCAATGAGCAACAGCGTCTCAACGTCGTGCGTAATGGTTCAAGAGGACTTTATTGGCTTGAGCCCATGCTTGAGATAGATACGGATAGGGGTCGTGTGGCCTACGGGCCGGTAATGCCGGATGACGTAGACGATTTTCTCGCAACTGAATGCTGGCGAGAACAGGCTGGGCATCCGCTTTATCTGGGTTTGACCGAGGACCTGCCTTTTCTCAAAAATCAGCAGCGTTTGACGTTTTCGAAAGTAGGTTTGATCGATCCGTTGTCAGTCGATGAGTATTGTCATTTAGGTGGTTTTGAGGGACTTCGCTGTGCGTTGAAACTTTCACCACAGGAAACTGTTTCGCAGGTCACAGACTCCGGGCTTCGAGGGCGAGGTGGTGCGGCTTTTCCCACAGGAAAAAAATGGCAGACGGTGCTTGATACCCGCGCTGAACAAAAATATATCGTTTGCAATGCTGATGAAGGTGATGCGGGCACTTATGCCGACCGTATGATGATGGAGAGCGATCCATTTGCCCTAATTGAGGGCATGACGATCGCAGCACTCGCGGTAGGCGCAAGTATCGGATATATCTATTTGCGTGAAGAATATCGGCTTTCAGAGGAGGTTTTGAACGCGGCGATTCGTCTGGCTTCTGAACATCATTTCCTCGGAGATAATATTCTCGATAGTGATAAATCCTTTAGTATCGAGGTCAGGCTAGGCGCAGGTGCTTATATCTGTGGTGAAGAAACGGCGCTTCTGGAGAGTCTGGAAGGCAAACGGGGCATGGTCAGGGCAAAACCTCCGCTACCTGCCATTCAGGGGTTATGGCAACAGCCAACGGTGATTAATAATGTGATCACTTTGGCAACGATACCGACGATCTTAGCTAAGGGGCCGGATTTCTATAGAAATTTCGGTATCGGTGGTTCGAGAGGCACCATGCCTTTCCAGCTTTCAGGAAATATTAAGCAAGCAGGTCTTGTAGAGTTGGCTTTTGGTCCCCCGTTGGCAACGTTATTAAATGAGTTTGGCGGTGGCACCGCGAACGGCCGAGAGATGAAAGCAGTGCAGGTAGGTGGACCTTTGGGAGCGTACCTGCCAAGCACTTTATGGCACACACAGTTGGATTATGAAGCCTTCGCGACCGTGCAGGCTGGCATTGGTCATGGCGGTATTATTGTTTTTGATGATTCGGTTGATATGAGTGAACAGGCGCGTTTTGCAATGGAGTTCTGTGCCATCGAATCCTGTGGCAAGTGTACGCCCTGTAGAATAGGATCCGTGAGGGGGGTTGAAGTTATTGACCAACTGGGACAGCGAGATGTCGAGTTTGAACCAGACGATCCTGAGAGACTGGCGCAAAAAGTTCTGCTTGAGGATTTATGTGAAACGATGACACTTGGTTCGTTGTGTGGGTTGGGCGGAATGACTGCGTTCCCAGTACTGAGCGCATTGAAGCATTTTTCAGAGGATTTTGACTAACTATGTTGAAGTATTTTGATCCACAGAGAGATATTGATCACGGAAAGGATTACGGTACGCCGCCGGTGATAACGGTTGCGGCGGCGCGTGGCATTGATCAACAAAGTCGGGAATTGGTCACTGTGAATATCGATGGTCAGGAGATCACGGTACCCGCTGGAACATCAATTCTCAGGGCCGCAGCTTTGGCTGATATTAATATACCTAAACTCTGCGCTACCGACTCGGTTGAACCCTTTGGTTCCTGTCGAGTTTGTCTGGTTGAGATAGAAGGGCGAAAGGGTTTCCCAGCATCCTGTACGACACCGGTGGAAGCAGGCTTGGTCATAAGAACGCAGAATGAGGACATCGCCCGACTGCGAAAAAACGTGCTGGAACTTTATATCTCTGATCATCCACTCGACTGCTTGACCTGTCCGGCAAACGGTGACTGCGAATTGCAGGACGTGGCTGGCGAAGTCGGGCTGAGAGAAGTGCGTTACGGATTTGAAGGTAGCAGTCATCTCTCCGCTGTGAAAGACACCAGTAATCCTTATTTTGATTTTGATCCCGCAAAATGCATCGTTTGCTCTCGCTGTGTCAGAGCCTGTGCCGAAGTTCAGGGCACCTTTGCGCTGACCATCGAGGGGCGTGGATTTGATTCCAAAGTGGTTGCAGGACAGGCTCAAGACTTTATGAGCTCCGATTGTGTTTCTTGTGGCGCATGTGTTCAGGCCTGCCCAACTGCCACTTTGATAGAAAACACGATTATTGACGAGGGGCAGCCGGAGCATCGTGTTGTCACGACCTGCGCCTATTGTGGCGTTGGCTGTGCGTTTGAGGCCGAGCTAAAGGGTGACCAGATTGTTCGTATGTCTCCGCATAAGGGTGGTGAAGCAAATCGCGGACATTCTTGCGTGAAGGGGCGTTTTGCCTTCGGTTATGCAACTCATTCTGATCGTGTTACAAAACCGATGATACGCCAATCAAGAAGTGATCCCTGGCAGCAAGTTTCCTGGGACGAAGCTATCGAGTTTGCCGCTGATAAGATTCGATCGATTCAAGAGACCTACGGGAAAGATAGTGTTGGTGGTATTACGTCGTCCCGGTGTACTAACGAGGAAACCTATCTTGTTCAGAAATTAGTAAGGGCCGCGTTCGGCAATAACAATGTAGATACATGCGCCAGAGTTTGTCACTCGCCGACGGGTTATGGTTTAAAAACCACATTGGGCGAGTCGGCAGGTACGCAGTCTTTTGATTCTATCGAAAAAGCAGATGTTGTGATGGTGATAGGGGCCAACCCTACCGACGCGCATCCGGTGTTTGCTTCGCGGCTGAAAAAACGGTTACGTCAGGGGGCGAAGCTTATTATTGCAGACCCAAGGGGCATCGACTTGGTGAAAGGGCCTCACGTTGCGGCGCAAGCGCATTTGAAGTTGCTTCCGGGCACGAATGTAGCGCTTGTTAATGCCATGGCGCATGTGATCTTGGCAGAAGGGTTGCACGCCAGCGGCTTTATTGAGGCGCGGTGCGAAATGCCAGCGTTCGAAGCTTGGAAGTCGTTTATTTCTGAACCGCGTAATTCACCAGAGGCAATGGCTGAGGTCACTGGCATTCCGGCCATTCAGATACGCGATGCCGCAAGAATGTATGCCACTGCCAACAACGGTGCTATTTATTACGGTTTAGGTGTCACCGAGCACAGTCAGGGATCGACCATGGTCATGGGAATTGCAAATCTTGCTATGTTGACTGGAAATCTCGGAAGGGAAGGTGTTGGGGTCAATCCGCTGCGTGGGCAAAACAACGTGCAGGGTGCCTGCGACATGGGTTCTTTTCCCCATGAGTTGCCGGGCTATCGGCATGTATCTGACGATGGGGTGCGAAAAAAGTTCGAAGCTCACTGGGGTGTCGCGATTGATGCTGAGCCCGGTCTACGCATACCTAACATGCTAGATGCCGCGGTCTCAGGCACTTTTAAGGGATTGTATTGTCAGGGTGAGGATATCGCCCAATCTGACCCTGATACACGGCATGTTGAGGCTGCCCTCGGAAATCTGGAGTGCCTGATAGTCCAAGATATATTTCTGAATGAAACAGCTAAATACGCTCATGTCTTTTTGCCGGGTGCATCATTCCTAGAGAAGGACGGTACTTTTACCAATGCTGAGAGGCGAGTATCCCCCGTGCGTAAAGTTATGGCACCCCTAAGCGGAAAAGCTGACTGGGAAGGTACGGCGGCGTTGTCCAATGCCCTCGGTTATGAAATGAATTACAACCACCCTTCAGAGATTATGGATGAAATAGCGGCTCTGACGCCTACCTTTAGCGGCATCACCTACCAGCGCTTGGCTGCAGAAGGTTCGATACAGTGGCCGTGTACGAAAGAGCAACCGAACGGTACACCCACGATGCACGTCGATAGCTTTGTCCGCGGCAAGGGTTACTTTGCGGTGACTGAGTACGTTGCAACGGACGAAAAAGTGAATAAGCGTTTTCCGTTTTTACTCACCACCGGGCGAATACTGTCGCAATATAATGTTGGCGCGCAAACTCGGCGTACCGCAAACACGGATTGGCATGATAGGGACCTGCTGGAAGTACATCCCCATGACGCCGAAGACAGGGGAATTGTTGATGGTGATCTGGTGCAAGTGAAAAGCCGCGCCGGTGATACGGTACTAACGGCACGCGTTACCGCAAGGGTTCAACCCGGTGTCCTCTACACCACTTTTCATCACCCTGATAGTGGGGCGAATGTTGTGACGACGGACAATTCTGATTGGGCGACGAATTGCCCAGAATACAAGGTCACTGCGGTACAAATCAGCAAGGTAATAGATACATCTGATTGGCAGCGATCGCATCGTCAATTCTCGGACACGCAGCTTGGGCTCCTTAAAAATGCAGTGGAGCCTGTGTGATGAGCGACGTGAAATCGGAAGCGGAACCGGAAGCGGAACTAGACGCAAATCGACCAGCTGCGGTTGAACGCCCTATCGCTAGGTGGCCAGGTCCGCAGGAGGCAAATCAAAGAGACATGATCGCTGAAGAGGTGCCTGTAGCGCTGGTTTACAATGGCGTATCTCATGCAGTGATGATGGCGAGTCCCCTTGATCTTCGCGCTTTCGCTGTAGGGTTTAGTCTCACCGAAGGCATTGTCGATCACCCCGACGATATTTATGGCGTAGCGATTGCACGTGGGGATGCCGGCATTGAGGTTTCGATTACGGTATCAAATCGGTGTTTTGCTCGTCTCAAAAAGCTGCGGCGTAATCTTGTCGGCCAAAGTGGTTGTGGTTTGTGCGGGGCAGAATCTCTTGAACAGTTACGGCAGGACTTACCTGTTGTAAAAGCAACGTTCACTCTCAGCCATGATGCAGTCAATATTGCGGCGGGTAATCTGATACAGCATCAACCATTACAGGCACTAAGCGGTGCGGTTCACGGTGCAGCTTGGTGCGATACCAGCGGTAACATCGTGAAGGTTTGTGAGGACGTTGGCAGACATAACGCGTTGGACAAACTGATTGGTTCTTTGTACGACGGTGGCGCGTTCGCGGCATCCGGCTTTTTGTTGATGACAAGCAGGGCCAGCTACGAAATTCTGGCGAAAGCCGCACAATCTGGTATTGCTGTTGTTGTGGCAGTCTCAGCACCAACCTCGCTGGCGATTGATGTAGCTGCAGCTACGGGTATTACGCTGGTGGGTTTTTCTAGAGATGATCGGCATGTCGTTTATACGAATGGTCAGCGGCTGTCGGATACCATCGGGTGAGCGACCAAAGAGAAATGCGAGCAGAGAGGTAACGATGTCCACGAGAGAATTGGACCATCTGATCAAAATGATCAACCAGATTGCGGACAACATAGCGATCGGTGAAGATGAAGAGATTGCCGCAAGTAAAGTCTCTGACCATCTGAATCGCTTTTGGGCACGGTCAATGAGAGCGATGATCGTTGCATATGCGAACGGCGAAATTGTTGCTCAGGAAAGTAACCGGTTAAACCCGATTGCCCAACGAGCAACAGCACAAATTCAGATTACAGCAGCTCAACCGTAACCGCTTCAGCACAGTTGTTTGCGATCTCTCTTGCCTTATCTACGCTTTCAGCGGTTGCTAGCGCGACGCCCATGCGCCGCCGTCCTGCAACCTCGGGTTTACCAAACAGTCTCAGGTAGGTGTTGGGTTCTGCAATGGCTTGTTCAAGATTGCCGAATTGAATGTTATTGCTATCCCCTGAAACCAGTATGACGCTTGATGCCGCGGGACCTCGCTGAATTATTTGCGGTATCGGTAAGTCCAAAATAGCACGGGCATGCAGGGCAAACTCTGATAGGTCCTGAGAAGCAAGTGTCACCAACCCTGTGTCGTGGGGGCGCGGTGATACTTCGCTGAAAATCACCTCATTCCCTTTGATAAACAGCTCTACACCAAACAGGCCTTTTCCACCGAGTGCAGAAGTGACCTTCTCGGCCATTTCCTGTGATGCTTTCAAAGCGGCTTCACTCATCGGTTGTGGCTGCCACGACTCCTGATAGTCGCCTCCCTCTTGGCGGTGACCGATGGGTGCACAGAAACTAGTGCCGTCGCGGTGTCTGATGGTCAATAATGTGATCTCAAAATCAAAATCTACGAACCCCTCGACAATCACTTTGCCTTTGCCCGCTCGTCCGCCTGCCTGTGCATATTCCCATGCGGCGTCGATCTCGTTTTGTTCACGTACGAGCGATTGGCCTTTACCTGAAGAGCTCATGATGGGCTTGATCACGCAGGGTAAACCAACGTTGCGAATCGCCTCAAGATACGCCTCTTTTGTTTGAGCGAATTCATAGGCACTGGTTTTTAGACCTAACTCTTCTGCGGCAAGTCGACGAATACCTTCGCGGTTCATGGTCAGTTGGGTTGCCTTCGCAGTGGGAATAACCGTAAACCCCTCGGTTTCCAGCGCTGCTAATGTGTCCGTGGCGATCGCCTCAATCTCAGGCACAATTAGGTCAGGTTGTTCTTCTTCGATCACATTGCGCAATGCTTCACCGTCCAACATGTTGACCACGTGAGAGCGATGTGCGACCTGCATCGCAGGTGCATTTTCATAGCGGTCCACAGCGATAACCTCAACGCCTAGGCGTTGAAGCTCAATGGTCACTTCTTTACCAAGTTCACCTGCGCCGCATAGCAGCACCTTTCGCGCGCTTTGAGAAAGAGGGGTGCCAATTTTAGTTGAGGTCATAGTGCTACTCTTGTTGTCGATTGATATTGATAGTTACACTGACAGGGGTATCACTTAAGCCATAGTAGCTGAGAATAAAAGCGTTGCTTTGATAGGCAGGCCCGCGCGGAGATTTCTCATGCAATTGTCGAATGATGCCAATGTTACCAAGTGATAATAATTGCCCCGGTTGAAGTAATTTACCCGATGTATGGACGTGATCCCGCAGCCAGCGCACAACATCAAGCGGCTTGTACCAGGTGGCCATCGTGCCGGTGTCAACTTCGACGCCGTTTTCGTCATGAACAGCAAAGGTGAATGTATTAATTTTGTCCATCATTGCGGGTGTGGCTTCAATCATTAAAGGTTCGCCAACAAACGACATCCGGCTGCCCATATTAGCCACGATTGTACCGTTGATGCTTCGAGTGCCTGCTTCATAGTAGGGATCGGGAATCTCAGCAAAGGGAACGATGGCGTCCAATCCGGCGAGCAGCTCCATATCGCTTTGTGCATGGTTAATGTCTACGCTGCCGACTCTGAAAGCAAAGTCAGCTTCCAGAAAACCTCGCCGGGTCTGATCTAGCGTGATCGCTGTGCCGCTTGGTAGCATCATTCCCTCAAGCATTAGTCCACGGATTCCCTCGGGTGGAAAAGTTGGGAAACCTGGTCCGGGATCATGACCACCTGTCTTGTAACCGATGACGGGTCCCATTGTCGGCCGCACATATTCTGCGAATCTGTCCTGCCAGTGGTAAGCTTGCTCAAGCGTCATCGTATGGTTAAAACCCTGCATGGGTCGATGCGCGAAAAACTGATCAGCGATGTCTTGGACTTCCTGATAAATCTCATCGCTTGTTACTAACGAACTTGCGGTGGTGTTGCGCTGATTCTGACTGCAACTTGCGAGAAGTGTCAATGCGGCAATGAATACCATTGTCTTCATGACACTTCCTTAATTTGTTGCTTCTTTTCTCTCTGCTTATTCATTTTCAGACGCTGATGATCGCTGTTGAAATCGTTTCTGAAAGTCAGATGTAGAATTGGAGTTCGGATAGTCTTCATCGGGTATGGGTACTTCCAGGAAGTCACACAGGGGTTCCCATCCTTGGCTCGCTTCAAAAACCAATAGGCGTTCTTTGGGTAGTGTGTCGATGACATGTTGATTATGCTTATTAAAGATAGAAATCGCATGTTGTCGATTGGATACGTCGCCGCCAAAAGTGTCTTCCAAAATCAGTTTTTTCACCATTAACGCATGTGGATCGGTTGTTTCTTTGGTTTCACCTAGCCACCCTCGGAATATGGTTGCGATAACACTGTCGTACCATTTGTCGGGGTCGCGCAGGGTCAGAATGACTTTTGATGCTGGGTATTGCTCGGCTAGCTGCTCCCAGAAAGTGCACACGGGCCAGTCGACCGCGCTGTTGTAACCCTCAAACACGGCTTCCCAGTCAACTTGCTTGCCATCTGCAGCACCTTGCCAGAGCGCAATGTGATCGGGTTTACCAAACACTTCCATCATATGGTGACAAGGACCGAAGCCCAGTATTTCTAGGGCAGATTTCATTGATAGTGTTCCGGTACGCCCAAACCCAGCACCCACTATTTTTAAAGTCATTTTGTCATCCCTGTTTGTTCGCTAGTCCGGAGAGAGACTATAGATCATTCATTGTTACGTTTCAGTATTCCGTGGTGTCTAAGGCAACCTTAGCGAGGATCAGGCTATCCTAAACCACGCGTAGCACGATTTTGCCGAAATGCTCATTTCTCTCCATCATCGCAAGTGCGTCCGTCGCTTCGGCGAGTGGAAAAACCTGGTGAATCGGTAGCTGCAACTTTTTTCCTGCAGAGGACGATAGAAGTGATTCGGTCACTTTTTCGACAATCGATGAGACTTCTTTGCCTGTTCTAGTTCTAAAGGTCACCCCCAGATACTGAATGCGCCGCAGCGCATGCAAATCGTAGTTGAAGTCGCCGTGCATACCGCCTAGACGTCCAACGTTGATAATGCGTCCGCCGATTTTTGTCGCTTTCATGTTGGCGTTACCCACTGGTCCTGATATGTGGTCAATCGTCAGATCAACGCCGTGTCCGTCTGTAGCGTCGATCACTTGCTTTACCCAATGTTCATCGTTGCTGTTAACCACAATGTCTGCGCCATATTTTGCCAGTTGTTCTCGACGAGCCTCATTAGTTGATGTGCCAATTACCAGACCTGCGCCAAAGGCTTTAGCAATTTGCATCGCCATTAAGCCAACGCCTGAACTGGCCCCCTGAACTAGAATACTTTGACCAGGTAAAAGTTGACCATTGGTGACGATGGCATCATGTTCAGTCTGCAAGGCAACCGGCAGTGTCGCTGCTTCCTCAGAGCTCATTTCGGGAGGGGCAGGATAGATTCTGTCGCAGTGGCCAATGGCATATTCAGCGAAGGCGTTGCCACCCGCCGCCATCACGCGATCACCGACCTGCCAATTGGTTACGGTTTCGCCGACCTGTGCAATCTCGCCAGCCCATTCAAGTCCCAGCGGGGTGCCCGCGCCACCAACATTACCGTGGGATTGACCCTTGAGCATGCCTAAGTCTGCCCTGTTTAAAGCTGCAGCGTGCACTTTTACCAACACGTGATTGGGTCCTGGTGTAGAAACGGGCACAGTGGTCAAAGTGGGGCCGGACGTTGTTGCGACGATGGCTTTCATATTGATTGGCGGTGAAGATGACATGCGAGTTCCTTTGGATTGATGGGTATTGTTCAACACGACCAGTTGCCGTTGTGTAAGATGAGGACGAAATACAGTTAATACCTCACGGAGAAATCTTCTCGTGAATGGGGCAGTGATGTCCCTTTAGCATTTAGTCAACTATACGAGATTGATTCATGAAGGGAAAATCGTAATGATATGCGGAATTTAAACAGGGCTATTGTGATGGAATACCTGCGATGACCGAGAACTATTCAAATGAAGTCAAAGCCGAAGCTTTGAAAATTGCAAAAGGCACTCAACGACCCGGGCAGACGAAAGAGCAGACCCGGCTAATAGCGCAAGGTATTGAAAAAGGCATTGCTGAATACAGAAAAAACGAGAAGTCAAAAGCCAGAGACCGTGACAAAGCACGTAAAAAACAAGCTCGGGCAAAGCAGGTTGAAGATGCTGAACAAGAAGTTGTTGTAGGCGCAGACCGCAGGCCAAATTACCTTCCATGGATGTTACTGCTGATGAGCTGGATCGGCTTCGCCGTGTTCTTCTTCTCACGGTAACGCAGATGAATGCAGAAGCCGGGCAAGATATTGATGGTAGACCTGCCGAGGAAAAACAATGTTAGGCAGATGTGAACTTGAGGCCTTAGTCTATCGACCCTGCAGATTACCGCTGAGTTGGGCGAGCCTGCTGATGCTGGTTTTTACATTTGGCGCGATACCCGACAGTTACAGCGGTGAGGAGTTTTTCTCTCGACCCGGTGAAGAGGCAGAAATTTAGTCGGGTGCCGCTGCCAGATCTTCCCGCAGTGTTTTCGCGGCGCGGAAGAAGTGACACGCAGACCAGAACATCATCGGTGGAATAATATAAAGCATTGCATAGCGCAGCGAATCATCCCCCAGCGAGGCCGCAAACGAGTCGCTTAAAATACCCACTGCCCAAGGGCCAATACCCAGGCCGATCATGTTGAGAATCAGGAATAATATCGCCGAGGCGGTTGCCCGCATTCTAAGACCCACAAGACCATGTGTTGTCGCGATAGTATTGCCAAGATAAACATTGAACATGACACCTGGCACGACGGCGCACATCAGCGCGATGTATGCGTTCTCTGTAGTGTATACCCCGATCATAAAGGGTACGCTGACAAAACCAGCGATGGCCGGTATCCACGCGTACCAGCGTTTGTCTTTTCTTCCTAGGCGATCAGCAATAAGTCCACCACCAAGTACTCCGATAGCGCCACCGAGTCCGATAATTAACGCGAGCCAAGTCCCCAGCTCGCCGGTTGTCATATCGTGGGTGCGAATAAAGAAAGATGCGGTCCAATTGCTGGTGCTGTAGGACGCAAATGCATTGAGCGCTGCCCCCAATGCGAGATGACGGAACGAAATACTGTGCCAGAGCACCAGTAACACTTCCTTGAAGGGCACAGCGTCTTGGGTCACCTGTTTGTTTTCAGAAAGGCCCCTGATAGGTTCTTTAAGGGTGAAACGAACGATGATTGCAATGATAATGCCGGGGGCGCCAACAACAAAAAATGCAGTTCGCCAGCCGAAAAATTCATTCAGCCAGCCGCCAAGTAGAAAACCAAATAGGATGCCCAGATTTACCCCAGTTGAATAAAACGAAATTGCACTGGCCCGTGACTCAACCGGGAATATGTCTGAGATGATCGAATGAGAGGGTGGGCTGCCGCCCGCTTCACCCACCCCAACGCCGATTCGCGCAATCAATAATTGGGCATAATTCTGTACTAGTCCGCTCAGGGCGGTCATTAAGCTCCATAGCCCAACTGAAAAAGCGATGATGTTTCGTCTGTTGGAGCGGTCGGCGAATCTCGCGATAGGTATGCCAGCTGTGACGTAAAATACGGCGAACGCGAAGCCGGTTAACAAGCCGAGCTGGCTATCGGATAGCAGTAGTTCCTCTTTTATTGATTCCTGCAGGATAGATAACAATTGCCTATCAATGAAGTTGAAGCTATAAACAATAGTGAGCAATCCCAGCGCGTAGTACTTTGTGGCGGCGGATGAGTAGTCATTTTTGTTGCTTGAGTCGGTCTGCTCGGATACTTGCTGATTTGTTAAAGAATCAGGGTTGTTCTGCTCTGTCATTAAAATAGTCTTATGCTGGTTGTATTTTCGTTGTTGTTCTTCATGTTTTCAGAAAAAACATGGTGCCCAATCGTTTGGTTTTCTTTAGAGGTGACACGGTATCACAACCCTAGCTTTTTTATTGCCTTGATGAATGCAAGTCTGGGAAAATGTTCAATTCAATAGATCTGGACCGAATACCTATGTACAAAATTCTGACATTAATTGGCTTGATAACGCTACCTGTGCTTTTTATAGCTTCCTGCGGAGGAGGCGAGCGTGCCACAGACGCAGCAGTTGAAGCTGAGAAAAAAATGACCAGCGCGCAAAACCCGCCAGCCGATGATATTGATCGGAGCAATCCGGAATGGAAACAAAACTTGTCGCTACCAGCGATGTTTCCTTTCGAGGCTGGTAAAAACTATTATTGGGATCTTGTGACAAACAAAGGCACCATGTCATTCAGGCTCTATCATGAAAGCGCACCCATGCATGCGTCGAGCACCAAATTTCTGACAGATGCCGGTTTTTATGATGATGTGGTTTTTCATCGAATTATCCCGGGATTTATGGCTCAGGGTGGTGATCCGACCGGTACCGGCCGCGGAGGTCCGGGTTATCGATACGAAGGCGAATTCGACGGGATAACCAGTCACGATAAACCTGGATTATTAAGCATGGCCAATGCTGGACCCGGCACAGACGGGAGTCAGTTTTTTATTACTTTTGTGCCAACGCAATATCTTGATGGCAAGCATACGATCTTCGGTGAGATTGTTTCAGGAGAAGAGACGCTCGCGATGCTAGAGGCTGCAGGTAGTCGCTCTGGACAAACCAGTGAACAGGTGAAAATTGAGCGCGCGATTATTCGTGTTGAATAAAACGATCGATAGGCTTTTAAGCGTGGTGCTGTAAAAACGCGATAACACTTCGGGCGGTGTTATCGGGTTCGGACTTCCAGTCTTCAATTAATGTGGCATTCGGTGCTATTTCAGCGATCTCCCGCGATGTTTGCATCGGGTGGTAGGCATCATTTCCCATGAGCACAAGCATTGGTACCTGACACGTCGCAACAAAATCCCGGCCCACATTGAAATCAAAATCACCGTCGTACATATTGCCCCTGAATGTTGCCCATTCCGCATCGGTCACGTTCGGCATGTCTCGCTTCAAACCCTCTTTCCAGCTATCAAACATATCGTACATTAGCGGACGATTGGTGCCGTCGAAGCCAATAGATTGTTGCAGCACGGCCGCTGTAATTCTGTCAGGTGCCGCTTGCATTAAGCCGAATGCGTAGGGACCACCAATGCAGCCGCCTAACACGTGTGCTTTTTCAACACCGAGATGATCAAGCAACGCAAGTTGGTCTTCAGTATAACTGTGCCAACCATCATTGCCTGACACAGGCCCCTTTGATTGGCCCGCGTTACGTTGGTCCATCGCGATAACGCGAAAATGTGGGGCGAGAGTTGTTATAGGGTTCCATTCTGACCCTTGCCAGAAACTCACAGCTGACCTCATGCCACCCGGTGCAATAAGTAATATTGGATAACCTTCTCCGTGGACTTCATAGTAGAGGCTGATATCGTCGCGAGTAAAAAAAGCCATGGCGTAGTCCCTTAATTTGAATGGATTAGGCAGTATATTTCATGGTCGGGCTCAACCCAAAATGTAAATGTCTCAACGGTGCTAATAGGCCTTCAGTTGGTTAGCTACCCGCAACAATGCCCTCGTCATGATAGCGACCAATCTCGCTGCTGCCGAGCCCAAGAATATCCGCAAGAATTTCATCAGTGTGCTGACCCAATCGTGGCGCTGGACGTATCGGGTGTCTTTCAGCCGCCGTAAACCCAAGAGGGTTTTGAGGAACCAGATAGGTGCCGATACCGGGTTGTTCAACTGATTCGAATAGGGGATTATCGGTCGTGCAGTCAGGGTCTGAGCTGACCATTTCAGTGACTGTTTGGTATTTGCCCCAACAAACGCCAGCAGCTTCTAGTGCTTCCACCAGCGGACCAAAATCTCTTTCAGCAAACCATGGTTCGAGTTGATCGCAAATGGCTTCGCGACCTTCATAACGATCACCTTCCCGATTGAAATCCAAGCCTAACCTGTTGCCCAGCTCTGCGATCGCGTCTGTCTGCCCAGTCACTTTTAGGATCGATTGCCATTGATTTGCGCTAACGCCAACGATCATCACACGCTGTCCATCGCGACTTTTAAAGTCTCGTCCAAACGTGCCGTAGATATGATTGCCAATCGCTTCACGCTCACGCTTACCCTCTCCCTGGTTAATCATTGCCTCGCCAATGTATCCAAGATGTCCCATGGTGGCGAACGCGACATCAGCCAGTGCTAGCTTGACGAATTGGCCTTTGCCCGTGCGGCTTCGTTGCCGTTCCGCCGCCAGTAAACCAATCGCAATGTGTTGCCCAGCGATAACATCCCATGCTGGTAGTGGGTTGTTGATCGGTGCACCCTCAGTGCCGGCGTTGGCGCCAGTCAAAAAGGGCAAGCCTAGTCTGCTGTTAACAGTGTAGTCTAAGGCGCTGCCGCCGTGACGGTCGCCGGTCAGGTTGAGATAGATCAAGTCTTCCCGGTGAGCGCGAAGGCTTTCATCGGACAACCAACCTCTAGCAGGGAAGTTAGTTGAAAACAGACCGCAGTCATCGCCAGAAGATGTGATCAGCTGCGTAAGAAGTTCCCGTCCTTCGGGTTTCTTGAAATCGACAGCAATCGAGCGTTTGCCTTTGTTCAGGCTATGCCAATAAATACTCTCGTTGTTTTCCGTCACTGGCCAGCGACGGTAGTCGATGCCTCCGCCGATCGGATCGAAACGAATCACGTCTGCGCCCAGTTGTGCGAGCGTCATGCCGCCGGAGGGGGCGGCGACAAAAGCGCTGCCTTCCACGATGCGTAAACCTGATAGAACGTCCTGCATGGTGCTCTCCTGAGAAGTGTTATAAATTGTTTCGGTGTTGTCTTAACCTAAGTTTTCTTCTCGAGCATTGGCGATCAGATCCCGAGCGATCACCTTGAGCGCGAGAGTTTCCTCTGCACCCTCAAATATGGACAAGACACGTGCGTCGACAAAATAACGGCTTACGTCACTTTCCTCGGCATATCCCATACCACCGTGGATTTGCATGGCCTCGCGGGTTACCCATTCTGCCGCCCGACAGCTATACAGTTTTACGAGACTGGCTTCCATTTTTCCGCCGCCTTCGTCCATCATTCTAGCAACGGCATAGCTAAATTGGCGTCCTGCGGTGAGCGCCGATAGCATTCGCCCTAGTTTCACCTGCGTTAGCTGATAGTCGCCTACGGGTGCACCGAATACCTTCCTATCGTTTGCATAGCGCACGGCGCGCTCGATCGCCGCCTGCATCACGCCGGAGGCGCGTGCTGCGGTTTGAATCCTGCCGCCAGACAATCCCGCCATGGTGTTGTAAAAACCTTTACCTTGTCCCTCGTCTCCACCCACAAGCGCAGCGTCGGGTACAAACAGTTCCTCGAAAGACAGGTCAAAAGAGTGCATGCCGCGATAACCGATGGTGGGAATAGACTTGCCCACAAGCTTGCCCCCTGTAGGATTTTCGTAGCTGAATTCATGACCCATAAATCGGGGTTTCTCAACTAAAAACATGCTTAAGCCTTTATGACCCTTACCCTCTGGTGAGTTTCTGTCAGGGTTGCTGCGTGCGATGACAACCAGCACGTCCGCTCGGCCCGCAAATGTACACCAGGTTTTCGCGCCATTAAGTTGCCAGCCGCCGTCAACCTTTGTTGCTTTCAGCGACAGCGAAGCGACGTCTGAGCCGAAGTCCGGTTCGGTGATTGAGATACCAACAAGTTTCTCTCCGGCCGCCATGCGCGGTAACCAGGTGGACTTTTGTTCCTCAGTTCCGCCCAGAAGCAGCGCACGTGCGGCTATTTCAGGACGTGTGATAAGGCTGCCTGCGGCGCCCAGTGAACCGCGAGACAGCTCCTCTGTCACCACAAGCATACCGAGGCTGTCACTTCGCTCATCGGGCATCAGGCCACCAAAGCGCTCCGGGATACAGGAACCGAAACAGCCCATATCCGCGGCCGCCGATATGATCTCGTCGGGGATGTCTTGATCAAAACGATGAATCTCTTCAGCCAGCGGCATGACCACATCCTCCGCGAACCGGGCGAAGCTATCGCGAACCATGTCCTTTTCTCCATCCAGCCCGCTTGGTAGCCGGGCATTACCTCTGGCTAACAGCGCTGCACCAATTGCAGCGATCTGAGAGATGTCGCCAAAGCGGGCAAGAAAGCCAGCAAGCGGTTCGCTACCCATCAGGTCGAGCAGGTGTCGGTTTGAGAGCGCTAATTCAGTTGCGTGGGTCAGCAGGCGTTGCCATACGGCACGAAGATTTTCCGCGCAAAAAGAAAGCGCCATGGGTTCGCATATTTCGTCCTGAGTAGAGACTTGTTGCGCGTACCGTAGCATGACGATGGAAGCCTCTAGTTCTGCGATACAAAATGCAAGTTCGTAGCTAACTTCTTGATGGGCATCCAAGTGTTCTGCGGATAGTCTACCTTCTGAACTGCACGCTCGATTCAAATGTTGCAGTCCTGCGTCAACCTCTGCGCGCATGAGTGCCAGACATGCGTCGGCTTCTTGATAGGGTGTTTGATCTGGATGGGTCATGAAGCGGCTCCTTTGCTTTCTTTTACGTGCAGCCGGGCTGCTTTGATTCAAAAATAACCGCAGGAATTTAACATGTCACTCTTATCTGGAACAGCTATAAGCATCAGTTCTTCTGAATTGTCTTTCTGAACAAGCTAGCCAGAGATTCGACGGCGCTTGGAAAATTGCTTTACAATTGATGGCTAATAAGAACATGTGGCTCAGGAACCTAATGTATGAGCAGTAATGCCAACCTTTTTGCGCACTTCAAACAACATTTTCCGTCTGATCACGAAACAGAGTTGCTAGCGACCGCCGATGGGCGCAGTGTCTCTTACCGAGAGGCCGACGAGGCTTCAGCACGTATCGCAAACTGTTTAATCGCGTTGGGTGCAAAATCCGGTGACAGGGTCACGGTGCAGGTTGAGAAGTCCGTCGAAAACCTGTTTCTTTATCTTGCCTGCCTTCGCGCAGGATTGGTTTACCACCCGCTTAATACAGCTTACAAGGCTTCTGAATTAGAGTATTTTCTGGGTAACGCCGAACCCACAATTGTGGTCTGCGATGCCGATTCCTTGGTAACAATTGAGTTAGCGCTGTCCGCGACAGAAGCAGGCTCCGGTGTCAACGCCTTGCTTACCCTCAATGCGGATGGCAATGGGACGCTGACAGAGAAGGCAGAGACTAATAGTGCTGACTTCGAGGCTGCGGAAGTGCTTGGTAGCGACATGGCTGCTTTGCTCTATTCCTCCGGCACTACGGGGCAACCAAAAGGCATCATGTTAAGTCATGACAATCTGCGAAAAAATGCCGAGACGCTTGTGAGTGCCTGGGGATTTACTGCTGCCGATCGATTATTACATATGTTGCCGATTTATCATGTTCACGGCCTGTTTGTGGGTGTGAGCTGCGTCCTGATGAGTGGTGCCAGCATGGTTTGGCATAGCGGCTATTCTGATTCAGCAGCGGTTGCAGCGCTGCCAGGGTGCACTGTGATGATGGGTGTGCCTACTTATTATACGCGCCTGTTATCAAATCCGAATTTTGGCTCGGCGTGTTGTACCAGTATGCGACTGTTTGTCTCCGGGTCTGCCCCTTTGTTATCGGAAACATTTGAAGATTTTCAGACGCGTTGTGGCCACACCATTCTTGAACGCTACGGCATGACCGAAACTGGCATGAATACCTCAAACCCACTTGAGGGTGAAAGGCGTGCGGGTACAGTGGGACCGGCGCTGCCGGGCGTAACCGCGAGGGTAGTCGATGATGCTGGCGAGGTTCTCCCAGTAGGTGAGACCGGTAACTTGCAGGTTCAGGGACCCAATGTTTTTCCTGGATACTGGAGAATGCCTGAAAAAACAGCCGAAGATTTCACCGAAGATGGGTTCTTTAACACCGGTGACAAGGCGACGAAAGATGCCGATGGTTATGTGTCCATCGTAGGTCGTTCAAAGGATATGATTATTAGCGGCGGTTTAAATGTTTACCCCAAGGAAATCGAGCTTGTTATCGATGATATGGCCGGGGTAAAGGAATCAGCTGTGGTGGGTGTTTCCCACGCGGATTTTGGTGAGGTCGCGCTGGCAGTTATTGTCCCAGATAGCGAGGCACCCTCGGGTGATGAAGTTATTGCTCACTGTAAGGCGCAATTGGCGAACTTTAAAGTGCCAAAACGGGTTGAGACAATTGATGCCTTGCCGCGCAATGCAATGGGAAAGGTGCAGAAAAACTTGTTGCGCGAGCGGTTCGGATAACCGGGGTGAGTCGTCATCCAATGGGAAAGTAACCCAGGGCCTTTGGGTGTACTTTTCCGCTATCGCACCATGGATATACTGTTGGTGTTGCTAATTTCCCAGGTTGGTCCTTGTTGAGAAAAGCGATTATAGGTTGGCTTAACGATGGCCTCGTCGTCAACAACGTTCGGCGCTTTGGTTGCAAACGGATTGCGAATTAACACGCAGTGCTTACCGGTACTGTCGCGCCAGATGCAGTAAAACGTATGCATAAAGTTTTTCAGGTGGACAGATGCCAACCGACAACATCGCTGTTTACGACGAACTTGATTTCGAGTTGTTGCACAATCAACGTACCTGAGCGTGAGAATATGACTGATAGTCAATCATTTTTCTGTCGATGTGTCTCAATCGGTGACAGCAGGTGTTGCGCATGAATGGAACCGTCGGGGTTTACAGAAAAGTAACCGCGTTTAAAGCGATAAATTGGACTACACCTCCGTTGTCCTTCCATGTCTGGTAGTCCCTCGGCAATGATCACGCAGCGTTGATTGTTTTCAGCTAACCAGCTGCCGGTTACGGTTCCTTGCGAGTTCCCGTTGGACCACTCGACGGTGAAACTGCCGTCTGTATACCAGTGGTTCACTGCGAGTGTCCCGTTAGCGTCCCTCAATGTTGCCTCGTCCCTGACGTTAGCAAAAGTTTCGAGAATTTCGCTAGAAGTTAGGCGAGCGCTGCTGGCCGTGAAATCTACCAGGAGTAATTCTTTTAGTTTCTCTCGTGTTTTTTGATCGATACCCAGGCCTTGTTCGATAAATTTGTCGATAGAGCCGTATGTACTCCGCATGACGGCGAAGGCGCCTTCAAGGCTGGACGAACTAACGCCAAGAACTTGCCGAAGTGCCGGTTCATCGATGGTTGTCTTGGAGTGAGAAGCGATTGTTTGCAGGTTCTCGTCGATTTGATCTGCAAGGAAGGTATTGCTCAACAGAAAATCATCAATCACCTGTTGTTCACTCACGCCCAGTGTCAGTAGTAAAATAGCAGCAGCGAATCCGGTACGGTCTTTGCCTGCAGTGCAGTGAAAAAGATGCGGCACGTTGTCTGGTTGAGAAAGGCTTCTCAGCCAGTTTCCCCATTCGCGTCTGATTGCTGGGTCGGTGACATAACTTTCGCGGTTAGTGAGGGCAAGAAGCTCGCTAGTCGACAAACTACCGGCGAATATTTTCTTGCGAAGTTCAGGAATGTTTACCGCTGGATTGTTGATGGCGAGGCTGTTGTACTTGATGGGCGGAGACTGTACTGGTAGTCGATCCGGTGCAGCAATCCTTTCTGACGCGCTTCTGAGGTCCGTTACTGAAGACAGGTTCAGCGTCTTCAAGTAAGCAAGGTCGGCATCATCTAGGGTCGCCAAGCTGTCGGCACGGTAGAGAACTCTGGCACGGACGACTTGATCATCTTTTGTCAAATAACCGCCTAGATCTCGCGCATTTTCTGTGCCGTTTAGCGGCAGTAGCAGAGTGCCAATATTGTCATCCGCGACAGTCAGTGACGACCATAGCGCTATAAATAGTAGTGCCGCACTTTTAATCATTCTTGATTTCCATCAGTTCTTTTTTGGTCAGGCTCAAGCTTTTTTGAGAATGTGGCATGTCTAAACTTGTCGTGGAAAAGCGAGATACCTAGGGTTGATTGTGGTGCTGATAGGCTAGCTGCCATGGGTCCAAAACGAAAAAGGCGTGTAGGATTTGAATGAGGTTTGATGACTATAGAATGTTCGTGAGTTTTGAATAAAAGGGCATTGGCACAGACTGCAATAAGAGAGGAAAGGTAATTGCAGTCTTGCCAATAGCTACTTTCAACTACATATCATACCGGACAGATACGGCCCAGGTTCGGCCTCGAGTATAACCACCCGTTATGAAGTTCGTCACATTAAACGTATTGACCAGCGATCTTTCGTCGCTTAAGTTCTTGCCCTCAAGCGCAACACGCCAGTGTCCAGATTCTGAACGAAACGCCAGCATCGCATTCCAGATCGTGCGGCTTTCTGACTCAGCGTTTAGGAAGAAAGGGTTGGTGATGTCAATCGGTGAGTTGGTAAACAACTCTGAGCGATAGGCGACATTAGTGCCAAGCGTTATTTGATTACCTTCGATAGCAAAGTCGTATCGAACACCGGCTTGAGCTGTCGTTTCTGGTGCATAACCCAATTCAAAGTTGCTCGCAACGTTAACTTCAGTAAAGCCACCAGCACCGTCGTCCTGTAGTTCAATGAACTCTTCGATGTCTGAATTCAGGAAGCCCAGGTTCAGATTAACCGTTAGTCCTTCGACTGGCGGTAACCAGATAATCTCAATTTCAGCGCCTGTTGATTCAACTTTACCGACATTGTCTGTGATGGATTCGAGCCCGGTTGGTAGAAGGGCGATAGACTGCAGCTGCTTCTCGGTGTAGTCATTGCTGAACAGTTCCAGATTAAGTTGAAGACTGCCGTTGGCGAGCGTTGACTTTAAACCCACGCTGAATGTATCAACAATCTCAGGCTTATAGGAAACGGTTCTTGTCTCTGACCCGGAAGTATCGAATCCACCTGATTTAAAACCCGACGAGAAGCCAGCATAAAGCAACATATCTTGATTTGGACGGAATGCAATCTTCGCACTAGGTGAAAATTCCGTCCATTCGTCGCTACCCGTTCTGAATGTAGAAAAGGTCTCGACATCAACCTGGTTGCCCGCGCTAAGGAAAGAACCATCGTTGCCGAAATGTGGAATGAAGAACTGGAAGAAAGGCAGAGATGAGAAAGCTGCTTCTTGGCCAGGGACAAGTACTAAGGGCGCTTGACCGGTTAAACTAGTGAATGCAGCAGCGTACTGTGTAATCGTCACGTCAGATGCCTGGGTGATATCCTTTTTATCTTTAGTGTATCGACCGCCCAGCGAGAGCTGCCATTGGTCATTAATATCCCAATCGATATTGCCGTAGGCAGAGAGCGACTTCGTATTCCGATCATCCTGACTTCCCGTCCGGTCGTGCGCGGTCAAGATTCTGAGTAGAGGCGTTTGTTCTGTAAAGTTTTGAACTGATTGGGTAGCATCTAAATAGTAGAGACCGAAAACGCCATTGACACTGTCACCTGAATAATTGAACTGCAATTCCTGACTAAAGTCTTCTTGCTCGCGATCATGAATCGTGTTGATAAACACCTGATGACTGCCATCAAAATCGAATGGCAATACATTGTCGAGGTTCCTTTGCGAAGTGACTGACTTCACACTCCAACGATCATTGATGTCCCAGTTGACCGTAGCAGAAACATTTTTTGAGTCGATCTCAAAGCGATCAAAACCGTTTGTGGTGTGCGCTGTATTGACTTGATCGACATCAGTTGGAAGGCTCGTGTCTATAGGTTCCTGCAGGAAGCCTGAGCCAGGGAAGAACATACTCGCGCCGCCGAGGAGAAAACTGAAAGTGTCCAAACCTGCAGCGCCTGTCTGTTCTATGGCGACTCGATTGGGGATAACGGGATCTGAATTATCCTGAAATATATCAGCGGTCAATTTCACAGAAACTGTGTCTGATGCATTCCATAGAAGTGTTCCGCGAATCGCGGTCTTGTCTTCGCTAGCATACTCGCCACCATCGAAGAGATTGGTTTGATAGCCATCACGGTTTGTAACGGAGAAGCTAACACCGGCCAGGAGATTGTCTGAAAGTGCGCCAGAGATGCCGCCTTTGACTTTAATAAGACTGTCGGATCCGGTTTTTACCTCCAGACCTCCTTCAGTCTCTTCGGTTGGAGCACGGCTGATGTACTTGATGGCGCCACCGATGGTGTTACGCCCATAGAGGTTACCCTGCGGCCCCTTGAGCACTTCAACTCGTTCGATATCGTAAAGCTCAAGCAGCGCGCCGCTGACACGGTTTAGGTAAACATCGTCGACGTAGATACCCACGCCCTGCGCGAAGCCAGCATCATTGCCGATACCTCTTACAAAAACCTGAATGGATCCCGGGTTCAAACCGCTGGTTTCATTTATTGTGATATTGGGGGTGAGGTTTTCAATCTCGACGATGTTTTCTGCGGCAGCATTTTGCAACGCCTCGGCGCTAAAAGCGCTGATCGCAGCTGGAACGTCCTGCATGTTTTCGCTTCTCTTTCGCGCCGTCACAACCAGCTCTTCGATGACGAATGAAGGGTCGGCGCTCATGGTGCTGCTCGAATAGCAGCTGCAGAAAACAGGTAACAGAAATGCGAGCAGCCAGCGGCTTTCGTTGATTGATTTTAGCTGATTCATTTTTCCCCTCTTATTGTTTTTAGGCTAGAAAGACGAAGGAGTTTCATTTAATGCGTGAAAAATGTCAATTAAAATGTGCAAATAGACAATATAATCAATTATATCTATCAATATGCGCCTAATATTAAAAATAAAATGCGAATATGCCATTTGTGGCGCCTATTTTTCATGGGTGTCTATATTCAGGGGGCAACTTAAGGGGTCGGATTGTCTGTAAATGGACGACAAAATATGCATAGAGTTAATTAATGCTGATAATACTTTCTCAATTCGCAAATATATTGACAATAAACTATGAAAAAGTGAAGCTGCCTTGATCTTGCTATTCGCAAGGTGGCTTTTCTAGTAGATTTCTAAATCAGAGCAGTGTTTTGATTGCGAGAGTTGGATCTATTAACTCACAAATTAGAGGTGGCTATGGCGACGACCGAAGAATACGGATTAGGCATCCATCAATTTCCCCGCGGTTGGTTCATGATTGCAGAGGCAGATGAGGTCCAGAACAAGGCACTCCCCTTGAGGTTTTTTGGCCGCGACTTTGTTATTTATCGAGGTGAGAGCGGAAAGGTTTTTCTGATGGACGCGTATTGCCCGCATATGGGGACGCATCTTGGGGGGAATACGACTTCCTATGTTGTTATTGACGGTCAGATTGAAGGTGACTCTATCCGCTGTCCTTATCATGCTTGGCGTTTTGCCCCTGACGGTAAATGTGATGATATTCCTTACCACGATGGTCCAATCCCTTCTGCGGCATGTATTAAAACCTGGCCTGTAACTGAACGTTATGGGTGTATCTATATGTGGCATGATCCTGAAGACGGTGAGCCGGACTATGATTTGCCTGATCTGCCTGAATGGGATGCGCCACATTGGGTCCGGTGGAAAATAGATCACCTTGGCATGTTGCCCTCTCATCCTCAGGAAGTCGTTGACAACATATGCGATTGTGGTCACCTAGGGCCGATTCACGGTTCAACGCTCGAGTATTTCGAAAATGAATTCCGTGGTCACCTTGCGATTCAGCGTCAGGGGGGAGGTCACAAGACGCTGGCTGAAGGGGCTGAAATGCTGGAAACAGATACATGGTATACCGGTCCCGGCATACTGCTGTCGAGGGTGACCGGCCTTTATGATGCCATTATGTACATCACACATACGCCTGTTGATGACGGTTCGGTGAAGGCGTGGCACGGATTGATGGTTAAAGTCGAAAATGCTGAGCCCACAGACGAAGATGTCACGATCTCGCGTGAATATCAGGAATCAAGCAGGTTAGCATTCGCACAGGATTTTGAGGTCTGGACGAGCAAGCGACCGGTCGTTCAGATACTGCAGATTAAGAGCGACGGACCGTTTCATAAAACGCGAGAATGGTATCGTCAGTTTTACAATCCACGCAGCGAAGCAGCGGTAAGGCAGCAAAAGGTTGACGGTGTGTATACGGTTAAATGGATGCCACCCGCACCGGAGGCTGTCTCAGCCAGCGGCAAGTATTAGCGTCTTTCTCTGGCCTGCTTTGTGCGGTTTGGACCTTTTATTTGAGGTCTAATTGCGAAGTTCTCGGCTGAGGCTCTCAGATAACGCGCGCCGGGTGAGGAATTCGTGGCTCCCCCAACTGATCCCGGTAAGAGGGTGGTTGTTTGCCGTCGGTGTCAGTAATGTCGTATTCCATGGCAAGTTCAGCAGTAACCAGTGTTTGGCCTGATTTGTCCATGAGCGCCTCGTCACTGGCTAATGCGTGGATAATTCTACCGTTAAACTGAGGCGTTTCTCCAAAGGCCATAAACTCATCGTATTGCTCGCCGCGATGACGCAGGACGATTTCTGTACGTTCAGTTAGTTGCGGTCCTAGCCAGAGGGAAACGGCTGCTACATTTTCGTTTTCAAAATCTATGGCCATGTCGGTGGCAAGTTTGTCGTAGCCAACCTTCTGTGCGCCGTAAGCAGGACCGTGCATATAGCAGGCGGATCCGAATGACGATGTGAAAGTGATCAATCCATATCGCTGTTTTATCATCAAAGGAGCGGCATAGTAGCTGGCGACATAGGCGGAGCGAAGCCCAACATCGAGAATATCGACCAGTTCGAGCGGTTTTTCCCAAAAGCCGCCCGGATCAATCAGGTTTTCATGAATGTTGGCCGCATTGTTAACGAGAATATCGAGTCGCCCCTGTTCTTTGCTGATCTGGTCAATGACCTGTCTGGTTTGTTCGTCGTCACTGTGATCGCAGGTGATGCCAATCCCGGTGCCGCCGGCGGCGTTAATCGCTGTAACCGTTTCGTCCAGTGTTCCGGACAGCGTTTCACCTTTGAGGGTCGCTGTGGGTATCTGTTTGGATCTGCCTGTGACGTAAACAGTCAGACCTTTAGCTGCCAGGCCAAGGGCGATGCCTTTGCCTGCGCCGCGGGTGGCTCCGGTCACAAGCGCTACAGATGGTGTTGGCATAGATACCTCTTTATAGAGTCTAGTTTGACGCCAAATTAGCGAACATCCCCGCATAAAGCAATATAAACACAAAATTACTTTCATAAAGCGCAGATATGGTTAAAAATAATGCGCATTATGAAAATAGCGAGTCAGCTGTGAAACCCGACGATCCCGCGTGGCATTCGACGATAGAGCCATCCATGGGTGTAGATGCGCCCGGTGATGTTGATTGGGACGATAGCGCTGATTTTGTCGTTGTAGGCTTCGGTGGTGCTGGCGCCACTGCGGCACTTCGGGCCAGGGAAAATGGTCTGGATGTGATTGCGCTCGACTGTGCCGATGGAGGTGGCGCGACCCTGGCAAGTGGCGGGGTGGTCTACGCCGGCGGCGGCACTGCCATTCAGGCTGCCAATGGAGAGCAAGATTCTCCTGAGAACATGTTCAACTATCTGAAACTCGAGACGCAGGGCGTGATTGACGACGCAACGCTGCGGCGGTTTTGTGAGCACAGCGCTGGCAATCTCGACTGGTTAATGTCACATGGTGTGCAGTTCAGTGGTCCTGTATGGAAAGAAAAGACGTCTTATCCCAATGTTGATTATTTTTTGTATCACTCCGATAACTCTTTATTGCCACAATACGCTCGGCATGCGGCACCCGCTGCGCGGGGACATCGTGGCGTTATTCGGAAGGGGCGCAGTGCCGTCAATCTTGGTGGATCGATCTATGACCCGCTCAGAAGGCAATGCCTGGAGCAGGGAGTACAACTCCATACCAAGACAGAAGTGAGACAGCTTATCTGTGATAAGAAAGGGACGGTGCTGGGTGTGCGCGCCCTCAAACTACCGTTTGGCACCGACGCTTATCGTGAGCACCAGAAATGCCTCGCCAGAGGTAAATTGTTGGCGAATCTTTACCCGTTTTTCTTGCCGGGTGCGCGGTTGGTTCACGGCTGGGCCGGCCGGTATTTCGCGAGGGCAGCGGAGATAGAGCGTGCCGAACGTCGGTGGTTAAATTTCCGGGCTTATCAGGGCG
>CAJXBG010000030.1 GCA_913050215.1 uncultured Gammaproteobacteria bacterium | reverse complement strand
AGGAGAGGATTTGACGGTCCGGCGATCCGGCCTCTGCGATAGCGCCGAAAACTAGCGTTGAGGTGGTGCCGAGGAGAGGACTTGAACCTCCACGGGGTTGCCCCCACTAGCACCTGAAGCTAGCGTGTCTACCAATTTCACCACCTCGGCTTTGAGGACGCGAAAGGGTACTAAGACCCACCATTGCTGTCAATGATAGAAGCAATTAACAGCCATATTTACCACGGTTTGATTGAATAACGCCAAGGCAGGAAACCGGAATATCCAACGTTGAAGCGAAAAGAGGGTTAGAGTGCACAATGTCGACAAGCACAGCCGCATACAATGCAGCAATAACCGATTGCAGTTAACAATATACAGGGTGTGAACCCTGAGACTAATTAAGAGAAGAAACTAATTTTGAAGAAAGACCCATACCAACGGCGTGAAGCCGAAAAGTACGACCAACCGATCGCTAGCAGAGAGCACATACTCTCGACGCTAGAGGCCTTTGGTGTGCCAGCAAGTTTGAAACGACTGGCGAAAACCCTGGAGCTTGAGAATGCTGAACGCCGGTCTGTGCTTGAAGCACGATTGCGCGCCATGGTTCGTGATGGCCAGCTAGTTGTAGACCGCAGAAATGTCTATGCCATCGCACAGAAATTGGAAATGATCGCAGGCAAGGTGTCTGCTCATCCCGATGGATATGGCTTCCTACTTCGCCCTGGTGACGAGGAGGATATCTTTCTGACCGAAAGGCAGATGAAAACAGTGTTCCACGGTGACAAGGCACAAGCAAGAATCCGGGGCAGAGATAGACGTGGCCGGCCGGAAGGTGAGATTGTGAGCGTGTTGGAGCGAAATACCCGACAACTCGTCGGTCGTATTTACTATGAAGGAAAATTCTCATTCCTTGAGCCTTTGAACAACCGCATCAATCACGAGGTCATGTTGACAGGTGCTGACGCCGGGAGCGATGCCCATGTGAAGAAGCTTCAGGGCAAGCCCGACCAGATTGTTGTTGTCGAGGTCATTGATCAGCCAAGTCAACATGGTCATGTCACCGCAAAAATTATTGAGGTGCTAGGTGATCATCTGACGCCTGCGATGGAAGTTGAGATTGCACTGCGTAATCATGATATTCCGGTCGATTGGCCAGAAGGTTTAATGGCGCAGATCGATGAGATGCCCAGCACAGTCCCGTCGGTGGCCCGCAAGCAGAGGCATGATCTGAGAAAGATCCCATTTGTCACTATCGACGGTGAAGATGCTCGTGACTTTGATGATGCCGTTTATTGTGAGCCTAAGCGGGGTGGCGGTTGGCGTCTTTACGTTGCGATTGCGGATGTTGCGCACTATGTTGATATAGGCTCTGAGCTTGATAAAGCAGCTTATGAAAGAAGTACGTCTGTCTACTTTCCCCAATATGTCGTACCCATGTTGCCGGAGAAACTGTCCAATGGTTTGTGCTCCCTGAAACCCGATGTAGATCGGCTAGCGATGATCTGTGAGATGACCATTTCGGCTCAGGGACGAATGAGTAAATATGTATTCTATGAGGGCGTTATCAAATCGGCGGCTAGACTCACCTATACGCAGGTAGGTGCCTTGTTAGAGAGCCGGTCATCAGAGACCAAACACGATTTTCACAAGCCTGCACTTGTTCCATGCATCGAAGAGCTCCACCAACTCTACAAGGCGCTGGTGGTTCGAAGAGAAGCGCGAGGCGCACTTGAGTTTGAGTCAACAGAGCCGCTGTTCCAATTTGATGAGGAAGGCAGAGTTGAGAGTATTGAAGTTCGTTCACGAAATGTCGCCCACAAGATTATTGAAGAAGCGATGTTGTGCGCTAACGTCGCAGCCGCCAGGTTTATCTCCCGGCAGGTGTCGAGTGATGAGAGCAAAGCTGCTAAACGGGGAAAACAAACCCTAGGGTTGTTTCGTGTGCACGAAGCGCCGGAGCAGGAAAAGGTAGAGTATTTGGCGGAGTTTTTCGCCAGGTTCGGTGTGACCTTCACCGCGGGTAACCCCATTGAAACGAAAGACTTCAGGCAAATCACGGATCAACTTAAGCATCGAGAGAACGGTCAGGTATTGCAAATAGCACTACTGCGCAGTATGAAACAGGCCGTGTATCAACCAGAAAACAAGGGCCATTTTGGGCTGGCTTATAAAGAATACACTCACTTCACATCACCCATTCGAAGATATCCGGATCTACTGACGCATAGGCTCATTAAGTCAATCATTCACGGTGATCAGGTAAGCCAGCTTGTCAAAACATCAAGTCTGAAGGACGACCGCCAGTTCTATCCCTACAATAATGAAGAAGTGATTGCCTTTGGCGAGCATACTTCGTACGCAGAACGACGGGCAGAAAGCGCTGTCTACGATGTGCTCGGCTGGATGAAATGTGATTTTCTGTCAGAGCATGTTGGCGATATTCAACCCGGCGTGATCACTGGCGTGACTAAATTTGGCTTTTTCGTGGAGTTAAAAGACGTTTACATAGAAGGGTTGGTGCACGTAAGTACATTGGCAGGGGACTATTACAAGTTCGATGAATTTGAACAGTCACTTGTTGGCGAGCGTACGCACAGTGCTTTTGGTATGGGCGATAAGGTTCAGGTACAAATTGCTCGGGTTAACGTCGAAGAGCGTAAAATCGATTTTGAATTAGTCGAGCACTCTCCCTTGAAAGGCCGGCGTTCAGTGCGTAAAAAGAAGTCTACTCGTAGACCAACGCAAAAGGCATCAACCAAACCTGCAAAAAGAACTTCGTCAAAAAAGCGTCAAATGAAATCCGGTGAAGTAGGCGGAAAAGGATCTTCCAACAAGGGAAGTAAGTCGCAGACAAGCAAAAAAAGTTCGGGCAGTCAGGGTCCATCGAAAGGTGGTAAAAAGAGAAAAAGAAGATAAATGGAAAGATTGTTCGGAATAAATTCAGTGCATGCGCGGTTGATGTTAGGAAGCGCCGGTGTAGATCGTGTATTGCTGCGTGATGGTAAGCTCTCGCCGCGTTTAGAGATGCTGCAGGCACTTGCGCAAAAAAAAGGCGTGAAAGTTGAACGTATATCAAGCGGCGAATTCGATAAGCTAACAGATCTGAACCATCAGGGCGCAGGCGTGGTAGCGCAGCCGATTGCGATGGATGAGCAATCGCTTCTTTCAATGATTGATCGTCGTGTAGAGCTTGCTAATGCCGATGACGCCAATTCAAGTCGTTTGTTGCTGTTGATATTAGACGGCATAACAGATCCCCGCAATCTTGGCGCTTGTATTCGTAGTGCTGCGAGTATGGGCGTCGATGCAATCATTGTACCCAAAGACAAAAGTGCGCCACTTAACGAAGCCGCCAGTAAAACAGCTTCCGGTGGTGCATCGCTGGTGCCCGTGGTTTCTGTGGTTAATTTAGCGCGGTGTATCGGTCAACTGCAAAAACGCCAAGTTTGGGTCGTGGGTACCCTATTGGAAACAGAGCAAATGCTGCATCAAGTTGATATGCAGGACAACATCGCGATCGTCATGGGGTCAGAAGGAAAGGGTATTCGCCAGAAAACAGCCAAATGCTGTGACTTCCTGGCAAAAATCCCCATGGTGAATGCTGATCTGGGCTTTAATGTCTCTGTTGCTGCGGGTATCGCGCTTTATGAAGTACAAAAACAAAGGCGGTACTGAACGCGAAGCTGGCAGAAAAACCATTCAACTGATGTTTGGTTTTCCTGCAAAATGCAGCTAAGTCGGACAGCAGAGGGTTCAGGATAATGTTTATGAGTAGGGCCGATGATTCAGGAAAACACGTCACGAATACTGGAAATACAGCATGAGCAGCCGTGATATGCTGAAGATGCTCCTCTTTACTTCTCTCATAATTTGCTGCCAAACAGCGCTCGCCGAGCGCGATATGAGAAGTTTGGACGATGCACAGTCACCTAATGTTGTTATCTTTTATGTTGATGATCTTGGCTATGGCGACCTTTCGAGCTATGGACATCCCGTTGTAAAAACCCCGCATATTGACCAACTTGCTAACGAGGGCATTAAGTATACTCAGTACTACGCGCCAGCCCCGCTGTGTTCTCCTTCGCGCGCCGGATTGCTCACTGGGCGGACACCCTATCGAACGGGCATTCGATCCTGGATACCCGAGGGCCAGGACGTGTATCTCGGCAAAAACGAAATCACGATTGCACACCTGTTAAAGCAACAGGGTTATGCGACTGCCGTGATGGGCAAACTTCATCTGAACGGCGGCATGCATATGGAAGAGCACCCTCAGACTGAAGACATGGGGTTTGACTATGCTTTTGTAATGCCGGGTGGTTTCGTAAAAAACTCGACGGTTGAAGCGCCGAGCAGTGATGGCTCTGCTCGCGTTGGCAAAATGTATCCCGATAATTACTTTAGAAACGGTTTAGCAGTGGGGGAAACCAACGCATTCAGCGGTGAACTTGTTGCAAATGAGGTCATGAAGTGGCTGGAGACGAAGCGTGCGGATACACCATTCTTCTTGTATGTTCCTTTCTCAGAGGTACATACGCCGGTTGCTTCGACGCCGGAATTTCTCACGATGTACGCTGAATTTATCACGCCGCATGCAAAGACGAACCCTGACATTTTTCATTGGGATTGGCTCGATCTACCGTCCCGGGGTCAAGGCGAGTATTACGCCAATATCAGTTATTTGGATGCCCAGGTAGGCAAAGTGATAAAAAAGCTGAAGGACATGGGAGTGTATGATCAAACAATTGTGCTTTTCACCAGCGACAATGGACCGGTCACAAGAGAGTCTCGAAAGCCATGGGAACTATTTATGGCCGGTGAAACCGGTGGCTACCGAGGTAGAAAAGACAATCTTTTGGAAGGTGGTATCAGGGTGCCGGCTATTTTGCGGTACCCCAGCGCCATAGCACCCGGTTCTGTATCGAATGAGCCGGTTTATGGTCTGGATATTCTGCCTACGCTGCTCGAGATGCTTGGCATTGAGCTACCAGAGGGTCGAGTGATTGACGGTCAATCGATTACAAAAACGTTTGAAGGAAGAGAGCTAGACCGAAAACCCATGATCTGGACCATCGATATGCCAGGCCAGGATGATGATGTTAATGAGTGGGCGTACCGGGTGGGTGACAACAAGCTAATTCTCGATAGAAACGAGGTCCCTAAATTTCTGTTCAATGTGAGCAAGGATCCCTACGAAATGATTAATCTCGTCAACAAGGAAAAGGATCTATTGGCGCGGCTTGAGGAACAGTTTCAAATTTTGAGAGCTGAGATTGAAGCAGACCCCGTAAATCGGACGGTTGAGCACGATTAATCGGGCTTAGCTCAATTTACCATTGTTTTTGACATGCACTTGAGATTTGCGAGCCCCCGCGTGTCGCTGAGAATTGTTGTAATCCCTTTTAACTCCCGCTACAATCCGCCTCCCAAAATATCTCCTTGCTTCACAGAGACGGGTTAACGCTAACTTGATACCACCCCGGTGGTCAAAGCCAGCGTGAATCGGCCATTGGAAGCATTAACCCAAGAGGAGTCTTGTATGAGACATTATGAAGTAGTGTTTCTGGTGCATCCTGATCGTAGTGAACAGGTACCAGGAATGATCGATCGTTACTCGTCTATCGTCAAAGAAGGCGGCGGTAACGTCCACAGAATTGAAGATTGGGGTCGACGTCAGTTGGCATATCCAATTAACAAGATCCATAAAGCCCACTATGCGTTGCTCAACGTTGAATGCGGCAAAGAAACCCTTGAAGAAATCAACACGGCCTTCCGCTTTAACGATGCTGTATTGCGAAATATCGTAATCGGGCGAAAGGGTGCTGATACTGAAGACTCTCCTATCATGAAGCTTGAACGTGAGAGCCGTCAGAAAAAGGACAAGGAAGATCGTTACGCAAACAAGGAAGCTGAAACGTCAACTGCTCAGGCTGATGCCACAGAAGCAAAAGCTGAAGCTGTCGACAATGAAACGGAAGCTGAAGCTAGCACTTCAGATACCCCAGCAGCGGAATAAGCGGAGGATTTATGTCACGATTTTATAGAAGAAGAAAGTTTTGTCGTTTCACCGCTGAAGGCGTCACTGAAATTGACTACAAAGATATTGAAGTGCTCAAGCAGTATGTTTCGGAAACAGGGAAAATTGTGCCTAGCCGGATCACTGGAACCAAGGCCAAATATCAGCGTCAGCTCGCGAAAGCAATAAAGCGAGCGCGATATCTTTCGTTGTTGCCATATACAGACGCGCATAAATAATCGGCGATCTGCGGATAACGTAGTATGCGCGCACTAGCCGGATTTGCGATGCGAGGCAAACGTGAGGCCACAGGCGTCGCGGTTGTTTGTGCATCACTACCATTCCTGCATTGGCTAAGTATTGCCATTATCAGTTTGGTCATCCTAAGGAAGGGCCCAGCGGAAGGAGCATTTGTATTGCTCTGGAGTTGTTTGCCGGTCGCGATGTTGCTTTATTTGACCGGCGACCCGGGTCCTGCAATTGCGTTTCTTGGCTCCGCGGCCTTGGCCTGGCTGTTGCGGGTGACAGTGTCTTGGCAATTGATTTTGAGCGCAATTGTTGTAGTTGCAGCGACGGGTAGTGTGCTATTTGATTTCATTTCGGGATCAGCGTTTGATCAGTTCACTGAGCTGTATTTGACGGTAGCAGACCAAGCGGCTGGCCAAAATGCCGTTTCATTGACAACGGCCGAGACAGACGAGCGGTTCGCTAGCATGCGAAGTATGATGGTGGGTTTGTTTGCGATGGGGCAAGGGGTGGCATTGTTTGCATTTCTTGCGCTGGCAAGATGGTGGCAGAGCGCACTTTACAACCCAGGCGGGTTTCAGCAGGAAATGCACCAGCTGAGATTGTCGCCGATTGTCGCGGCAGGTACCTTGGGTTTATTGCTTGTTTGCTTAGCCGTTGGTTCGATAGGATTAGTACGTTGGGTGCCGCTGCTCATGATACCGCTGGTGATTGCAGGCGTTTGTTTTGTTCACTGGTTGGTCGCTGCAAGAGCGATGGCCGGTAATTGGTTGGTCATTTTGTATATCATGCTGGTGCTTTTGGCGCAGCTGACACACCCGATAATGGCATTTATCGCGTTAACAGATAGTTGGTTAGATTTAAGAAAGCGAATTCGATTAGATCGAGAGGAATAAGAAGATGGAAGTCATTCTATTAGAGAAAGTTTCAAACCTAGGTGATCTGGGTGATCAGGTCACAGTTAAGGCCGGATACGGGCGTAATTACCTCGTACCACTGAAAAAGGCTGTCGTCGCCTCCGCTGATAATGTTGCTACATTTGAAGCCCGACGCGCAGAACTGCAAAAAGTGGCCGATGAGAAGAAATCCGCTGCTGAATCCCGCGGCGAGAAAGTCAGTGCGCTTGATATCACGCTCACAGCGAAAGCGGGTGAAGAAGGCAAGCTGTTTGGCTCAATCACCGTCCGCGATGTTGCTGAAGCAGTTAACGCCGCTGGCGTCGAGCTTGAAAAAAGCGAAGTTCGACTTCCGGAAGGTCCACTGAGAGAATTAGGTGAGTTTGAAATTGACATACACCTTCATACGGAAGTTAATGTTAAATTGAAGTTGACCCTCGTACCTGAAGAGTAAAGTCCCGTAAGCATAAACAGCTGAGTAGATCTTGAGCATTGCCGAAGACGACACAAGTACCAGCCTGTTAAAGGTACCGCCTCATTCACTGGAGGCGGAGTGCTCTGTGCTTGGTGGTCTGATGCTCGATGAGATGGCCTGGGATAAAATTTCTTCGGCCCTCACGGCCGATGATTTCTATCGCGGCGACCATAGAGTGGTTTTCAGAGTGATGGAAGATCTGGTTGAAAAAAACCAGCCGCTCGACATCATTACGATCGCCGAAGCGCTCGATTCGGTGAACGAGCTCGAAAATGTCGGCGGTATCGCCTACATCTCAGAGTTGGCTAATAACACCCCCACTGCCTCCAATATCTTTGCCTATGCGCAAATCGTCGCCGAGCGCGCGACGGTACGAAAGTTGATATCAGTTGCCCACGAAATAGCCGACAGCGGCTTCAACCCTGATGGCCGAGACAGTGCAACACTGATTGATTTGGCGGAATCCAAAGTATTCAAGATTGGTGATGAGAGGCCCAGCTCAGGTGGTCCTCAGGCGATTCGACCGTTGTTAACCGAGGCTGTCGAGCGTATTGATCAGTTGTTTCAGACCAAGGGGGCGCTCACAGGGTTGAGCACCGGTTTCCGTGATTTGGATGATATGACGATGGGCTTCCAGCCCGGTGACCTGATTATTGTTGCGGGACGCCCGTCAATGGGTAAAACCAGTTTTGCGATGAATATTGCTGAAAGCGCGGTGATTGCTGGTGAAAAACCAGTGCTTGTGTTCAGCATGGAGATGCCAGCGGATTCCCTTATCATGAGGATGCTGTCATCTCTGGGCAGAATCGATCAGACTAAAATTCGAAGCGGCCAACTTGCCGATGAAGACTGGCCACGGCTCACATCAGCAGTGACATTGCTGAACGACAAACCTTTGTTTGTTGATGATTCTGCTGCATTAACGCCGAATGAAATTCGATCACGAGCCAGGCGCGTGGCAAGAGAGCATGGTGATATCGGGTTGATCGTAGTTGACTATCTCCAGCTAATGCAGGTCTCTGGAGGTGGCGAAAACAGGGCAACGGAGATTTCCGAGATATCCCGCTCCCTGAAAGGTATCGCGAAGGAATTCAAATGTCCCTTGGTAGCACTCTCACAATTAAACCGGAGTCTGGAGCAGCGTCCAGATAAGAGACCTGTGATGTCTGACCTGCGTGAATCCGGCGCAATTGAGCAGGATGCAGACGTCATTCTCGCGATCTACCGTGACGAGGTTTATCATGAGGACGCGGAGAAAGGTATTGCTGAAGCCATCATTCTAAAGCAACGAAATGGTCCTATTGGACGGAAAAAGCTGGCTTTTATCGGCCAATACACGAAGTTCGAAGATCTCGCTCAGGGGTATGGCGATTACGACGACTATGAGTAGTCGCCAGTAGTGCCCATTGGAGATAGTGATCCCTGACATTCAATTTGGAACCAGTCGCCGTGGCACCAACCGTCAGTAACCCCTCAATGAACAACAAACCCATCGCTCACATTCACGTTGATAACATTCAGGCGAATCTAGACCTTGCCTGCGATAAATCGCCCGGTAGCAAAACCATGGCGGTGATAAAAGCCAATGCTTATGGCCATGGTCTAGAGCTGGTTGCTCCTCGATTGAAAGGTATGGATGCCTTCGCCGTTGCCCGGGTAGCGGAAGGGTTGGCATTAAGAACTCTGGGAATTGATATACCGATATATATCCTTCAGGGATTTTTAGGCGAATCGGAATTAGTGCAGTGTGCGGACAGTCAGCTGATTCCAATGATTCATTCGACAGACCAATGGCAGCTGCTAAGCGCGACCGAAACCAAACTAAAAGTATGGCTCAAATTTGACTCGGGAATGCATCGTTTGGGGCTGACTGAGGCTGAGTTGGACATGATACTTAAAAGTCCGGGTGGTTTGTCTGTGCTGGGTGTCGCAAGCCATTTTGCGAATGCAGATGACCCCAGCCATGAAGAGAACCATGATCAGTTAGACGTGTTTCGAACAACAACCGATCAGCTAAGCTGCGAAAAAAGTATGGCAAATTCCGGCGCAATCCTTGGCTTGAGCGCCAGTCATTATGACTGGGTGCGCCCGGGAATTATGCTTTATGGCGGTTCATCTTCTGGTTATCCGGATCCGCGTTTGAAACCAGGCATGACGTTGACGGCACCTGTTTTGGCGGTGCGGTCGGTTGCTGCGGGAGAATCAATTGGATACGGCAGCACATGGCGAGCGAACTCTGCCGCGCGAATAGCTGTGTTGGGTATTGGATACGCCGATGGCTATCCCAGAGAACTCCCACCGGAAACACCGGTCGTCATTGGAGGTGAACGTTGCTCGATTGTCGGCAGGGTTTCTATGGATATGGTCATGGTCGAATTGCCAGCGAAGCTGGAGGTTCGAACGGGTGATCGGGTAGAAATGTGGGGCAATCAACTTTCTATTGACGAAGTGGCAGCGCATATCGGCACGCTGGGATACACGCTCATGTCGAGTCTCACGGCCAGAGTTGAGAGACGATTGTTCTCGCCGCCTTCCGAGGCTAAGATCGAAGCCGGTTTTGATAACAGTGAAAAACATTAGGGAATTCTATCTTGGCGAAACGTAAAACAGTTTACGTATGTGGTGATTGTGGAGCAGATTTTGCTAAGTGGCAGGGGCAATGTCCTGAGTGCAAAGCATGGAACACCTTAACCAGTTTGTCAGTTGAAACGGCATCGTCAGCTTCACGAAAAAAAGGATTTGCCGGTCAATTGGAAGCGGCTCAAACGCTTGCTGAGATTTCCTCTGAGCAAATGCCCAGGATTACTTCCGGGCTTAAGGAATTTGACAGGGTGCTTGGGGGTGGCTTGGTGCCGGGTTCGGCGGTATTGATTGGCGGGAGTCCTGGCGCCGGGAAAAGTACGCTCCTCATTCAAATTATGTGCGAACTTTCGCAACAATACCCCGCGCTATATATCACAGGTGAGGAGAGCCTTGCGCAAATAGCCATGCGGGCTAAACGTCTGCAGTTACCGCTAGAAAAGCTGCAAGTGATGTCGCAGACCAATGTTGAGGCGATATGTGCGACCTGGGATGAGCTGAAGCCGCGATTGTTGGTGATTGATTCGATTCAAGTGATGCACCTAGATGATGTTGAGTCAGCGCCAGGCGGTGTTGCTCAGGTGAGAGAAAGCGCATCCATGTTGATTCAACAAGCGAAGAAAACAGGCACCATCCTGTTGATCGTAGGTCATGTCACAAAAGACGGTAACATCGCGGGGCCAAGGGTGCTCGAACACATGATCGACTGTTTTGTGATGCTTGAAGGTGAAAATGACAGTCGTTACCGCACGCTCCGGGGCAGTAAAAATCGGTTTGGTGCCGTCAATGAATTGGGCATTTTTGCGATGACAGAAAGAGGGCTAATAGAGGTCTCCAATCCCTCCGCTATTTTCTTATCGCGAGGTGAAGAACCCACGCCGGGCAGTATTGTTATGGCAGTGTGGGAAGGTACGAGGCCGTTGTTGGTTGAAGCACAGGCATTGGTAGATGAAAGTGCACTGGGCAATCCGCGTCGGGTTGCCGTAGGTTTTGAACAAAATCGATTAGCGATGTTGCTAGCGGTATTACACCGCCATGGTGGGTTGCAGGTTGGTGATCAGGATGTGTTTGTGAATGCGGTCGGAGGTATTAGAGTGGCAGAAACGAGCAGTGATCTTGCATTGCTGCTAGCCATCGTCTCTAGTTTTCGCAACAGGGCGTTACCTGCCGATATGATTTGTTTCGGCGAGGTTGGCTTATCTGGAGAGATCAGACCGGTACCCAATGGTCAGGAGCGACTAAGAGAAGCTGCCAAACATGGTTTCGCCCGTGCTGTTGTGCCAAAGGGAAATTTGCCTAAACAGCCGATACCCGGCATGTCGGTCATCGGGGTTGGCAAACTTAGCGATGCGTTGGATGCAATTGAACGTTAGACTGGCGTGAGACCGAAACGGAGAACTGCCTAATGTCGGACAATAAGAAAATATCCATCAAATCACTGTTTTCTTTTGAGCACTGTCTTGAATGTATTGCTGCGCTTATCGCAGCGGCAGGGTTGCTGGGCGTGCTGCAAACCTTTGTCATTGGTAAACATTTTTTGATTCCAACAATAATCCTTAGTGCCGTGTTGCTATTTGGCAATCTGGCCTGGTGGGGGTTGCAGGGACAAAGGTGGGCAAAGTACTTTTTGTTCTGGGGTACTTTCCTACTGATGATGCACGGTTTTTTTGCGCTCTTCTGGGCGAAAAAATATCGGGAAATTCTCGGTGGTGCATTCGAACCCACCTTTGTTGTGTTGGTGGCAGTACTAGCGCTCTTTTGCTATCAATACGCCACGCGAAATAAGCTGTTTAAATAAGCTTTTACTGAGAAAGACCATTCAAGCAAGTTTCTTGTATTTCATTCTTGTGGGTCCCTTGTCTCCCATGCGTTTCCTGTGATCTTCTTCGTACTCCGTATAGTTGCCATCAAACCAAACAGCTTTACTATCACCTTCGAAGGCAAGAATATGTGTTGCGATTCGGTCAAGAAACCAGCGATCGTGTGATATGACCATAACCGCGCCAGGATAGGCCTCTATCGCTGACTCAAGTGCACGCAATGTTTCAACATCGAGATCGTTAGTCGGCTCATCAAGCAACAAAAAGTTTGAGCCGCGCTTGAGTAGTTTTGCCAGATGTACCCGATTCCGCTCGCCACCAGAAAGGTCCCGGACCAGTTTCTGCTGGTCGCTCCCTCTAAAATTAAATCGACTGACGTAGCCCCGAGATTGTGTTTCGTAACGACCAACTTGAAGAACCTCATTGCCCTCGGAAATCTCTTCCCAGACATTTTTGTCGTCAGATAGAGAGTCGCGACTCTGATCGACGTAGCCAAGTTCAACAGATTCTCCCAAGCGTATTGTGCCGCTGTCTGGCTTCTCGGTGCCGCAAATCATACGAAATAGTGTTGATTTACCCGCGCCATTGCCACCGATAATGCCGACAATTGCACCGGCTGGAACAGAGAAGCTCAGGTCATCGATAAGAAGCTCATCGCCAAAGCCCTTGCTCACGTTCTCTACCTCAACCACGACGTCTCCCAAACGCGGGCCAGGGGGAATGTAGAGCTCCATGGTTTCACTGCGGCGCTGAAACTCCTGACTGTTGAGTTCTTCAAAACGGGCAAGTCTTGCCCGGTTTTTGGCATGCCGAGCTTTTGGTTGAGTTTGTACCCATTCAAGTTCGGCTTTGATTGTCTTTTGACGCGAGGCCTCGCGTTTTTCTTCAACAGCAAGGCGCTTCTCTTTTGCGGCAAGCCAAGCCGAGTAGTTACCCTCGTAAGGTATGCCGTAGCCGCGGTCTAACTCAAGAATCCAACCCGCTGCGTTGTCGAGGAAGTATCTGTCGTGGGTGATGGCTACCACGGTGCCCGGGAAATCCTTTAGATAGCGTTCAAGCCAAGCAACACTTTCAGCATCAAGGTGATTGGTTGGCTCATCGAGTAATAGCATGTCGGGGTTAGCCATCAACAATCTGCAGAGCGCGACGCGCCGGCGCTCACCACCCGAAAGTTTTGTGACATCGGCTTCGAAGGGGGGCAGACGCAGGGCATCGGCCGCAACTTCGATTCTTCGTTCCACATCCCAGCCTTCGACGGCGTCAATTTTAAGCTGCAGTTCGCCTTGTTCCTGAAGTAAGTCATTCATCTCATCGTCTGACATGGGATCTGCGAATTTGTCGCTGATCGCATTAAACGTCTCGATTAAATCCTGTATTTCGCGCATGCCGTCCATGACATTCCCATAAACATCCTTTTCAGGGTCAAGCTCTGGTTCCTGCGAAAGGTAGCCGATTTTCAAGTCTGGTTGCGGTCTTGCTTCACCCAAAAATTCCTTGTCAACGCCAGACATAATGCGCAATAGCGTGGATTTACCTGCGCCATTTAGCCCAAGCACGCCAATTTTAGCGCCAGGAAAAAAGGACAATGAAATGTCCTTCAGTATCGTTTTATTAGGTGGAACAATTTTGCCCACGCGTGACATTGTAAAAACGTATTGAGCCATAGATAACATGTTCTTCTGGGTTGATGATTTGAATGGGTGCGTGAGAAGTCAGCAGAAAGATCTCTAAACCCATAATTTCTCTGAATAGAGTAAAATATCGGTTGCTGACAAGAAAGGATTTTCTGTGCATTGCCCATTTTGTAGTCATACTGAAACCAAAGTAATTGATTCGCGACTCGTAGCGGATGGAGACCAGATACGTCGTCGCCGGGAATGTCTTGAATGTGGTGAACGGTATACGACATTTGAAACTGCTGAGCTTGTGCTTCCTCGAGTGATTAAGAGTAATGGTAATCGTCAGCCTTTCGACGAAGAGAAGCTTCGAAATGGTGTGCTCAGAGCGATCGAAAAACGCCCCGTGAGCATCGAGATGGTTGAATCTCTTATCAATCGGATAAAGCACAAATTACGAGAGACCGGCGAACCAGAAGTCAAGACCCGGAAGATGGGTGAGTTTGTCATGGACGAATTAAGAGTGCTTGATGACGTGGCTTATGTTCGATTTGCTTCTGTTTACAGGAGCTTTCAGGATGTGAGTGAGTTTGCCAAGGAAATCCTGAAACTGGATCAGGAGAAATCGATTAATCAAGATGAATAATACCAGACATGATGACGAGCATTTTATGGCGCAAGCGCTGCGCCTAGCTGAGAAAGGGTTGTATACAACGCAGCCTAATCCTCGCGTTGGTTGTGTGCTCGTTTGTGATGGAGTGCAAGTTGCTGAGGGATACCACCTGAAAGATGGGCAAGGTCATGCTGAGGCAAACGCGCTTGCCGAACTTGAACATCATTTGGCTAACGCGGAGGTCAATACAGAGGCCTCAATCACCGCGTATGTGACATTAGAACCCTGTAGCTTCCAAGGACGAACACCTTCGTGTGCGCATGCGCTCGTCAACGCTGGCGTCGATAGAGTCGTTTATGCCATGACCGATCCCCATCCGGATAATCGTGGTAAAGGCTTGGATGTGCTACGAGCTGCTGGCATCAAAGTTGACGGCCCCCTAATGGAAACGTCGGCCAGATTGCTTAACCCTGGGCATATCAAGAAGTTTGAACAGGGATTGCCCTATGTGCGCCTAAAACTAGCCATGACCCTTGATGGTAAAACTGCCCTGAAGAACGGGGAAAGCCAGTGGATTACCGGTCCTGATGCGAGAAAAGATGTGCAGAAGTTGCGGGCGAGAAGTTCAGCAATTGTAACCGGTGTCCAGACGGTCATTGACGATGATCCGCAGCTCACCGTACGAGCCGACGATTTAAATGTTGATTTCGCGGACCTTTCCGCAACCGTGAAGCGAGAAATAGTGGTGCTCGACTCCAATTTAAACATTCCAGCTGATGCGAGTGTGCTAAAGAATCCCAATACGATTCTTGTGTGCGTTGATCAGGCTTACCAGGCTAGCGCGGGCGAAACCACTGAGACAGGCGAAAAAAGCTTTCTGGGCACCCGACTCTGGTATACGGAGGCGAATGCTGACGGCCGGGTTGATTTGCACAGTGTGCTTCGGCAATTGGCAAAAGCTGGGTGCAATGAGGTTTTGTTTGAATGTGGTGCAACACTGGCCGGCGCCTTAATGTCCGCGAGATTGGTCGACGAGGTGATTGTGTATATGGCCCCTAAACTCATGGGAAATGAGGCAAAGTCATTACTAAATTTTGCGTCTCCTGATAATATGCGTGACCTCGTGGAATTAGAGATAAAAGATATCAGGCAACTGGGTAAAGACCTGAGAGTGACCGCACAAATTAGTCCGGCAGTGGGCGAAGAATAATACCTATATCTGAATTAAACGGTGCCACTATGGTTAGTACGATCAAAAAACCGTTAAAACAGCGCATACAAACAAGGAAAAGAATATGACAAAAACAATTGAAGGGGATTTTTCAGTTTCTACTGCTAAATTTGCCATCGTGGTTGCCCGATTTAATGCCTTTGTTGTAGAAGGATTGCTAAATGGCGCGATAGATACGTTGAAGCGTCACGGTGTGGCGGACGAAAATATCACGATTGTTCGCGTGCCCGGCGCATTTGAAATGCCGCTAGCAACTCAAAAAGTAGCGCGGCAGGGTGAGTTTGACGCGATCATCACGCTGGGTGCGGTCATCCGTGGTGGTACACCACACTTTGATTTCGTCGCTGGTGAGTGTGCGAGCGGTATTTCTAAACTGGCAATGGAAGAATCTATGCCGATCGTTTTTGGCGTTTTAACGACCGACACGATTGAACAGGCCATTGAGCGTTCAGGTACAAAAGCGGGCAATAAAGGCGCAGATGTTGCGATGTCTGCGATGGAAATGGTCAGTTTAATGAGAAAACTTTCCTGATGAGTAAACAGACGCCCGCCGCAAAAAGTCGGGCACGACGCTTTGCGTTGCAAGCACTCTATCAGGTGCAGTTCACAGAAGCGTCAGCGGGACAGGTTGAAATGCAATTTCGCCAGGACCATGACATGAAGCGCGTGGATACGGCGTTTTTCCACGATCTTGTGTCGGGCATTATGCATGCTCGCGGGGACCTTGAGCAGGAGATTGAAGATATCATGCTTCAACGCTCAGAGGACAAACCAGATTCAAATGAACAAGCCGACGATGGCGAAGCGCAAGAAAATGAGCCTAGGTCGCTCAAGGATCTCGACCCCGTAGCTAGGGCCGTGTTGCTCATCGGTGCATTTGAGCTAAGCAATCGAATTGAGATTCCTTATAAAGTTGTGCTCAATGAAAGCATTGAGTTAGCAAAGCAATTTGGCGGCGCTGAAAGCTACCGATTCGTTAATCAGGTGCTGGACAAGATGGCTAAAGTAAAACGAAAGGTTGAAGTTGATCACGGAGCTGGCCGGTCAGAGAAATGAGCGCTTCGATTGAAGAGTTCGACATCATAGAACGCTACTTCGCAGGAAAAATTGCCTGCGCTCATCCGAACGTAGTCCTGGGTCCGGGTGACGATTGCGGCATCTTCACGCCGTTAGAGGGTCAGGATATGTGTATCTCTACAGATACACTGATTGCTGGTACGCATTTTCCGCTGCTATGCGCGCCAGATATTGTGGCGCACCGATCTATGGCGGCAAACCTCAGCGATCTTGCCGCGATGGGTGCGACACCATTTGCCTATACATTAGCACTCACCCTCGACGCCGAAAGTGCTACGCATTTATGGCTTGACAGATTTACAGATTATCTCGAAAAATTTGGCGGCAGATATGCGATAGCGCTCATTGGAGGTAATCTTGCTCAGGGGAGTTTGTCGCTAACCTACACAGTATTAGGGCATGTGAGCGAAGGACAAGCGCTGCGGCGAAATACAGCCAAGCCGGGAGATGATATCTATGTCAGTGGAACCCTTGGTGATGCTGCAGCGGGATTAAGGTGTTTGCAGGGTTCAGAGTCGGCACCAGATAAAGAAACGCCACATAAAGAAACGCCATATAGAGAAACAACAGCGCTCGTTGACCGCTATTACTTTCCCACACCGCGAATCGAACTGGGGCAGTCACTACAGTCGATTGCGAGTTCGGCGATAGACATCTCTGACGGCTATGCTGCCGACCTTGCTCACATCTGTAAAGGAAGTAGTGTTAGTGCAGAGGTCTGGGTGGATGACTTGCCCATGTCGACGGCGCTCGTCAATTATGCCGGCGAAGCCGAGGCACGTATGTTGGCGCTGAGTGGCGGTGATGACTACGAGCTTTGTTTTACCGCCGCGCCTGAACGCGGCGACAGTATCAACGCGCTTGCGGAACAATTGAAACTGAACATTACCCGGGTTGGCAGAATCACCGAAGCAAAAAACAATGAAGCTAGGGTCGTGTTACTTGATCGTAATTCCAACGAGATAAATCTGGTGCGCTCCGGTTATCGTCACTTCGGCTAATCGAATTCGTTTAAATGATCCTGTGTGGAACAAGTATTGGGTATGAAAGAAAGGACTCGAAAAACTTTTACAAACCTCTGGTACTTCCTTGCGCTAGGGTTTGGTAGCGGGCTTGCCCCCAGAGCGCCAGGTACTTTTGGGACATTAGCCGCGCTGCCGGTATATTTCGCAATCAGCCATCTCAGTCCTGTCGCCTATGCCCTCTGGGTGTTTTTGGCCTTTGTGTTTGGAATCTGGCTCTGTGGACATGTTGCTAATGACATGAAAGTGAAAGACCCGGGATGCATTGTCTGGGATGAGTTTGTTGGACTCTGGATAACGCTTTTTATGCTTCCGGTTGGTTGGTATTGGATCTTTATTGGGTTTGGCTTGTTTCGGTTCTTTGATATCGTCAAACCCTGGCCTGTGAGCTGGGCAGATAAGTCACTTTCAGGTGGTATGGGTATTATGGTCGATGATGTCCTCGCAGGATTTTATGGGCTTGCCTGTATTCAGCTGGCCAATTTTTTGATCAGTAGCAACTTTTGATGATGAGCACTCAATTGAGCGTTGATGGATGAATGTAACAGTGCGTAAGGTCTATTATTTAATGCTTGCCGCGCTGATGTTGGTGAACTTCCCCGCAATGGCAATCGAGATCGAAGTGATAGGCCTTTTTAAGAACGCAGCGCTCGTCAATATAGACGGGCAACGCAGGTTGCTAAAAGCCGGTATCGAAAGTGTAGAAGGCGTTAAGCTGATTCAGGCTGACTCCGATGGCGCCACTGTGGTTCATAACGATGAAAAAATTGAACTTGTACTATCGGGCAAAATTACCACGGCATTTGAAAAGCCAACGAAAAAGACGGTGCAGATAGTCGGCCGAAACAATCAGTTCAAGACCCAAGGCACCGTGAATGGGCGATCAGTGGGTTTCTTGGTTGATACTGGCGCAACCATTGTGGCCATGAATAGGCATCAAGCAGCAAATTTGGGTTTGGCATATGAACGCGGCAGGTTTTCAAGGGTTGAGACAGCGGGTGGCGTGGTTTATGCGCATCAAATCTTTGTTGATACAATGACAGTCGGCGGTATCACCGTGGCTAATGTTGAAGTTGCGGTGTTGGAGGGTCAGCATCCAACAGATATACTTCTAGGTATGTCATTTTTGAAGCATGTTGAAATTCGGAAGTCTGAAGGATTGATGACTCTGGTGAGTAAACTGTAAAATCCGGGCCCTAGCATTCGCCCCGTATATCGCTGGCTGCTAGAATCAGCCCATTTGTTATCGGAGTCACTCTTGAGCGTCATCTATATTGCAACATCCATTCTCCCCACACCCTGGGGAGACTTCAAAATTCATGGTTTTGAGGATGCTGAAACAGGACAGGAGCACATCGCCATTGCAATGGGTGACTTTAGCGGCGATGAGCCCGTGCTGTGTCGAGTACATTCCGAATGTTTGACTGGTGATGCGCTCTTCAGCCAACGCTGCGATTGTGGTTCCCAACTACAGACAGCAATGCAGCGAATTTCAGAGGAGGGTCGAGGCATCATCCTTTATCTCCGCCAGGAAGGGCGCGGGATAGGTCTGATTAATAAGATCAGGGCTTATGCATTGCAGGATCAAGGGGCAGACACCGTGGAGGCGAATGAGAGGCTGGGATTCGATGCAGACCTTAGAGATTACACGGTATGTAAGAATATGTTCGCACATTTCCAGATTGAGAAACTGCGCTTGATGACAAATAACCCGCTGAAAGTTAACGCACTGACCAAGCTCGGCCTTGAAATCGTTAATAGGGAGCCAATCGAAACGGGACAAAACCCAAGCAATGAACGCTATCTGGCGACCAAAGCAGGAAAGTTAGGGCACTTGCTGGGAAACCGGGAGTAGGTTTTGCTCGATCGCAAGTTTGATGCCTGCTTGGTCAAGTCCGCAGGTTGCTAGCATGCTCGAAGGTTTGTCCTGAAGGATAAACGTATCGGGAATACCTAAGTTCAGCGTAGAAATGATCGTACCACTGGCGCTCAGATATTCATTGACAGCGGAACCGGCGCCACCCTGAATCGCATTTTCCTCGACAGTGACCAATAATTCGTGAGTCTTTGCGAGAGATTGAATCGCATTTTCATCTAGCGGCTTCACAAACCGCATATCGACCAGCGTCGCCCCCAGCTCATCAGCTACTTCAGTACAAACACTGACCATCGATCCAAATGCCAAAATGGCAACTCTGCTGCCTTCGCGTAGCGTCCGCGATTTGCCAATGGGTAAAGCGACCATGTTTGACTCGACCTGCGCGCCAGGTCCCTTGCCGCGAGGATATCTCACCGCAGCAGGTCCTTTGTGGACAAAACCCGTGTACAGCATCTGTCTGGTTTCGTTTTCGTCTGAAGGCGCCATCAATATCAGATTAGGCACGCAGCGCAGAAATGACAGATCAAAAACGCCAGAGTGGGTAGGGCCATCCTCCAGTAGGCTGGCGCGGTCGATCGCAAACAGGACGTTAAGATCCTGAATAGCAACGTCATGTATCAATTGATCGTAAGCCCGCTGAAGAAAAGTCGAATAGATGGCAACCACAGGCAATATGCCCTGGGTGGCAAGACCTGCGGCAAGGGTGGTCGCATGTTGTTCGGCAATGGCAACGTCATAATACCTGTCGGGGTGTTTTTCCGAAAATTCGACAAGATCTGATCCTTCTTTCATCGCCGGTGTAATTGCAACCAGCTTTGGCTCGACATCAGCCATATCCGTTAGCCAGCGACCAAAGATATTCGAGTAGGATGGGGCATTATGTTTGGGTTCAGGTGCCGTCTTTTCCGCTTCGATTTTGGAAAGAGAATGAGTCCCCTCGGGCGAATCTTCCGAGGGGCCGTACCCTTTACCCTTTTGCGTAATAATATGGAGGAAGTTCGGTCCCTCGAGATCCTTGATATTTTGCAGGGTTGCGATCAGCGCTTCGACATCGTGACCATCGGTTGGCCCCATATAATTGAGACCCAGTTCATCAAACAAAGTGCCTGGAACCACCATGCCCTTCATATGTTCTTCCGTGCGTTTGGCAATTTCCCATGCATGGGGGATCCGGCTAAGTATTTTTTTGCTGCCCTCACGCATTGATAAATAAAGTCTACTGGAGAGTATTCGAGCGAAATACTTCGCTAGTCCGCCAACATTCTTGGATATGGACATAGCGTTATCGTTAAGGATGACCAAGATGTTTGCGTTGGTATCCGGCACATGATTCAGCGCCTCAAAAGCCAGCCCGGCGGTCATTGCGCCATCGCCAATAACAGCCACTGTGCGCTGGGATTTCTGATTCATTTTAGCGCCGATCGCCATGCCTAAGGCAGCGCTGATGGAAGTCGATGAATGTCCAACCCCAAAAGTGTCGTACTCACTCTCGGATCTCAGGGGAAATGGCGCAATACCATCCCTCTGTCGCAGAGTCATCATTTGATCCTTGCGACCGGTCAGGATTTTGTGCGGGTAGGTTTGATGTCCTACATCCCAGACAAGTTGATCGTTTGGTGTGTCAAAAACATAGTGCAACGCAACAGTTAACTCAACGACACCCAAGCCCGCACCAAAATGCCCACCCGTTTGACCGACAGTGTAAACAAGGAAGTGGCGCAGTTCGTCAACGACCTGTTGAATTTGGGAAAGCTCTAATGAGCGCAGAACGGCTGGACTCGAGAGTGTGTCGAGTAACGGTGTATCTGGTTTTTGTTTGGGAATTTCATTGATCATAGCTGACGTAATTCTACACCATCATTCCGTCTAATGGTCACGTGATACAACAAATTCAGCGAGCGCGATAAGTTCAGCTGAACCCTCACCTAGAGGTGCGAGGCTGGATATGGCCAATTCCTTCAGTTCCTCAAGCTGCGCGATTGCAGCGTTGAGTCCATAGCTAGAGACAAAAGTCGTTTTGTCCTGTTCTATATCAGATCCTTGGGGTTTGCCCATGACCTCGGCATTGCCAATAACGTCCAGAATGTCGTCTTTTACCTGAAATGCGAGGCCTAATGCGTAGCCATATTGTTTTAAGGCTAAGGTAATCTCGGCTGATGCAGCACCGATAATGGCGCCGGCCTCAGTACAAAAGGCAAACAGGTCACCGGTCTTTCGTCGGTGCATATTCTCAAGCTCAGTGGCGGATAACTGTCTGGTTTCAGCATCCATATCGATTATCTGGCCCGCAATCATACCTCGCGGGCCAGAGGCACTCGCCAACGAAGATATAATGCTGATTTTTGCTTCTGCGGTAAGTAAGTCATCACTCGCTATCACTTCGTAAGCCATTGTTTGCATGGCATCGGCGGCAAGAATCGCCGTTGCCTCGTCAAATTGAATATGCAGCGTGGGCTTTCCTCTCCGGAGATTGTCGTCGTCCATCGCGGGCAGGTCGTCGTGAATAAGCGAATAGCAATGAATGAGCTCAACGGCACAAGCGGTCGCATCGGCATGTGCAAGATCGGTGTGAAGCGCACGAACAATCATATACACCAGCAGTGGTCGAATCCGCTTGCCACCGTTACTAATGCCGTAATCGATGGCGCCAGCGAGCGGTGCCGGAATGATTTTTTGGTGATTCGGCTGATTGACAATTGTCTGGAGTCTGTTGTCTATCCTGTCTTTGTAAGCCGGCGCGAATTGGCTAAAGGACTTAGTCATCCAAATCAAAAGCCTGTTCGGCCATGCCTTCTTGGCTCTCGATCAGTACTTTTACCTTTTGCTCTGCTTGCACCAGCGCCTGTTGGCATTCACGGGTCAGCTTTACGCCTTCTTCAAAGGTTTTAAGTGAATCTTCGAGTGAAAGTTCGCCTGCTTCCATCTTTTCAACCAGCCCCTCGAGCTTGGCGAGCGACTCTTCGAAGGGAAATGCAGCTTTACGTGTTGCCATAGCAAGGCTCTCAGTGTGTACTTGATAAATAAGTAGTGCACCTTACTGACGGCAACAGTTTGCGTCAATTCTCCTGTTGCAAATGCGTGCTTTTCCTCACCGCGGGAGAAGCCAAAAAATCGTCTGTTCTGATCGAGTTCTGCGGTTTAAAGCCACGGAACAAGGGTTGAGGGTGCAACAGGTCGTTGCTTGCCAGGGTTGGCTTCGGTTTTAGCTTAGAAAACCCCCGATTAAACCGGTGTATTTGTGCATTTTCCCCCACAAGGACGTCAGCCGGTTCTAATATGCGCTCACGCTAAACGATTTTCTTCTCCTTGAAATACAGGTTATGCTCCAGATGTTCCTTTGAGTGAAGACCCTGGCAGCCTGCCTTGAAAGATAAAATGACGAATTTTAGGAGAAGATATGAAGTCTATTGCGATCACGTTGATGGCGTTGATATTTAGCAACGCTGTTTTGGCGGATGCCGAGAAGGATATTGACTACCGTAAGGCTACTTTCAAGATAGTCGGCGGCCATATGAAGTCGATGGGGACAATACTAAAGGGGCGTATGCATCAAAGTGATCTGAAATTACATGCTGATGGCATACGAGCGATGTCGACAATCGTACCAAAAGTGTTTCCTGAGGGAAGTGGCGATGGAAAAACAGGAGCGCTCCCTGCGATATGGGAAAAACCAGCGGAATTCAAAATAGTCCTAAATAAGTTTGTTGCCGCTGCTAACGAGATGGCGGAAGCGGCAGACAGCGGAGATATGAATGCTATTGGTCCGGCGATTAAGAAACTGGGTGGTTCTTGCAAAGGCTGCCACGATAATTTTAGGGCATCGGATTAAACCAGCTTGAAAGGCAGAGCTGATACAAAATAACAGCTCTGCCACCTCTGCTTTCTGACGATGCTAGAGATAGTTGATAATCCAATAAACAAATCCTGAACAGAGCGCCAACAGTCCGATGCCGCGCAAGAGTAAGACCATTGTGCCTTCAGCTGCTTGCTGCTCTACCTCATCTTCAATGTTAACCTCAACCTGACCTGTGACCATCGGCTTTACAAGATTCACTTTTCGAACCACGCGATAAAAGACGATGGCAAAAATATGCAAGCTGATGACGCCAACAAGTAGCCATGAAATGGTTTCGTGCAGTCCCGTTAATGACCGACTTTGATCGTAGCTGACAAGATGAGTCAACGGACCTTCCAGCATAATATCATCGTTAGTGAATAGCCCGGTCAATCCTTGCCCCAAAAGCAGTAGCAGCATGATAATCACGCTTAGGCCGCCAGCAGGGTTGTGACCAAGGGTGGTTTTATCGGTAGTATTTTTCAGAGAGCCAAGATACTTCGCAATTTTTACCGGTGATTGGATAAAGTGACTGAAACGGGCATAGCGCCCGCCAAAAAACCCCCAGAGTATTCGAAAGATAATCAGTGTCAGCACGGTGTACCCGCTGTACATATGATAATCCATCAGCTCGAAACCACCGGTTTTTCCCGAATAAAAAGAAAAACAAAACAATGCAACGAGACTCCAATGGAAGAGCCGGACCGGTATATCCCAGACATGAATTTTTTTGCTTATATTTTCGTCTGACATCTTGAAGGGTCCGCTTTGATGGGTTGAAACTGCCATTAAATTTTTGTGAAGCAGTGATCACCGATATCATATTAGAGTAGAAGCTCCGGGTAAAACGCGTAGCGGGTGCTAGAATCTCCGTTAGTGTTGATGCTTGCGCTATGACCCGAAGGGGTTCTTCCATAGAGTCAGGTCAGAGGATAGTTACCTTAGCGCCAAAACAAATGCTCGTTTTGGTCAAGCAGGCAGCGATCGAAAAACGCCTTAAAAACTAGCTTTTTATACTCATTGGAAATTTGCCGCTGCGCTCAGTACCTTAATGTTGAGGTTTTCGAGCTGGTCTGTCTCTCGGATCTTCCAGCCCGATGACACGTTGCCTGATGCCCTTGAGGCGAGCGATCTCACAGTGACAACGCGTCGGACAGACTGGCCATTGAGAGTCGCAAGGAACTCGAGAGAAACCTCAGACATCCTCGCCGAACTTGTATTGGAGAGTCTGGCAAGTAGTTCCCTGTCGTCGGACAGCTGTGGTTTTACCGTTAAGTATTTGATCGGATTGTCAGTCACGTCAATTTTCAGGAAAGCATTGCCTGCCTTCCTTCCGACGGGTCCGCCTGCTGACATTGCGGATTCAAAGTAAGACTTTGCTGTAGACCGGTCACCCAGGTTGAGAGATATTTCCCCTAGCGCATTGGCTGCCACAGCGGTGGGTAGTAGTTCATTGCTGCGGATCAAGTCCTCCCGAGCTGCCTGCATCATGCCTTGCTTTGATTTAGCGAGCCCGCGGCCGAGATAGTACTCATAGTAGCCATCGTCTTTTGTCAGTGCCGTAGAAAATGCCTGATCAGCTTTCCTGTATTTTTGCTGCGCAAGCAGGATGTCACCCTTTAAGCCGTAAAATCTGGCTTCCTCGGGTTCAAGTTCAATTGCTTTGCTGAGATTCAGATTCGCAAGCCTGAGGTCATTTTTCTTTGCCAAGGCCGCGGCTTCGTCAAAGGCGTCGTAGGCGGGTTGCTTATCAGCAAGGTAAGCCGTTTTCGACATGTATCGACGAGCATTAACTTCCCCCTGAACGCCGATTTCAGCAGCGGTCTGTTTGTTAGCGTTAACTCTGTTGATCGAGGGAGGGTGGCTGGCAAATAGTCCGTCTAGCCAATTTGACTGACGTCCCTCCGAAAGCTGGACAAAGGTTTCTTGCAGGTTAATGGCCGCCGTAGGATCGTAGCCGGCGCGCGCCATATACTGCATGCCATAATAATCAGCTTCCAGTTCGGCGTTGCGGCCATATTTTGTGCTAATGAGTTGGGCGCCAAGCTGCGCACCGCCGACAATATAGTTTGCGTATTCTGAATCCGCCGTTGACAACGCAGTTGCTGAGAGCAGCCCCTGTAACACCATGCCTCTTTGCATGGCATTTGCGCCATGTTTGGCGGCAGCATGGACGATCTCATGCCCTAATACCGCGGCTAATTCTGCCTCGCTATCGAGTTGCATCAACAACCCCCGATTAATGGCAATTTTTCCACCCGGCAGTGCCCAGGCATTAGGAACTGAATCGTTAAGCACAATAAACTCATACGGTAATTGTCGATCACTGACGGCGGCAAGACGCTGACCTACTTCGTTTACATAATCAGTCAGTGCTGAGTCCACCGAATAAATCCCCCCTTGTGACTGTTGTGACGGCCCATATTGCTGAGCGCCAATCGCCAGCTCCTGGCTTTCGGAAATAATGGATAATTCATTCTTGCCAGTGACCGGATTAACCGCGCAACCAGTGGCGAGACAGCTAGCTAAGATGACTAAAATGAATAGCTTGGTGATGCGCATGTGGAACCCGGTTTGTGTCTGTTGGCGTTGCAACATATTATTGAAATATGAGTATTTTGAAAATAGACAACATCATCTCCCGACTCGATGATCATCAACGGGATCTGGAGGACGTAGGGGAGGGGACTCGAGAGGCGGCCGTTGCCACGATTTTGAGACCTGGGGCCCATACCGAAGCACTTTTTATCCTCAGGGCAAGCAGAGAGGGAGATCCTTGGTCGGGGCAAATGGCGTTCCCTGGTGGCCACAAAGATCCCGAGGATGCGTCGATACGCCATACAGCTGAAAGGGAGACCTGGGAAGAAATTGGGCTAGACCTGTCAAGCCACGCTCGCCACTTGGGGGAGTTAGATCAGATCCGGGTTCGCCCGCGCGGACGAAACATCGATATGGTCGTCACGCCGGTGCTTTATGTACTTGAGAATGAGCCGGCAATACTCAATCCTAATCATGAGGTTGCAGATATCCTCTGGGGGTCTCTCGATGCAATGTATTCCGGCAGTAGCCGAACCGAAGAGGTCTTCCATGTTGGTGGGCAATCACAGACCTTTCCCGGCTATAGCGTCGGGGAGCAGGTGGTCTGGGGACTAACCATGCGTATGCTGGAACAGTTTTTTACAATGCTCAATCCTGAGTTTGAGGCGGAGCAGAACTGGTAACAGATGTGAGGCTTTGATTCGCCTAAGCTTTCGTTTTGTGCTGCGCATGCAGATAGACCAAAAATTTCGCCACGCCGAGTTTTACGTATTCACTTCTCACCGAGGCAAACATGTCAAAAGCATGTTGTCCGCCTTCAATTTCTGCATACGCGACCGGGTTATCGGAAACCTCCCCAAGCGTTTTAGCAAACATTCGGGCTTCAGCGACGGGAACCAGCGTGTCTTTATCTCCGTGAATAATAAAAAATGGTGGTGCGGCCGGGGAGATGCGAAACAAGGGCGATGCGGCCTCATAAGTTTCCGGGTCCTGATCCTGCCGCTTCTTCAGCACAGATTTTTCAAGAAGGGTCATAAGACCGTGATTGTTTTGCATGTCGTATTTATTGGTAAAGTCATACACGCCGTAAAAAGGCACCGCGCCTTGAACCGACGTATCAATATCCTCGAATCCAGGCTGAAAATTAGGGTCGTTAGGTGTCAGCGCAACCAGTGAGGAAAGGTGTCCACCGGCCGAGCCTCCGGTGACAACGATGAAATCCGGATCTCCACCATATTCTTGGATATGAGATTTGACCCAGGCAAGTCCCTCTTTGCAGTCGATGATATGTTCCGGAAAAGTTGCGGTTGGACTGAGTCGGTAGTTTATGCTGACACAAATCCAGTTCTGCAGCGCCATATGGTTCATCAGAGGGATGGCTTGTTCGTTTTTGCTACCTATTTTCTCAGTCCAGGCGCCACCATGAATCTGCAGCAATACAGGTAAAACTGCTTCATCATCCGGATGACTGTCGTCAATTGTCGAAGGCTGCCTGTGGCGATAAAGATCGAGCTTCTGCCCGTGGTTGCCAAAACGCAGGTTTTTAATGACCTCTACTCGTGGGTCTATGTTTTTGCGAGGGCGTTTTATCTGGTGATAGTCCGGTGAATCAACAAGGTTCGTTTTATCGAGCTCAGATATTTGATCGATGTAGTGTTGACCCAGTGCATCTGTCAGGGATTGATTCACCGAGCCTTTGGCGCGATACCCGGTCAGATAGAAATGCGTCAAAGCGATCCACGAAATAACATAAATCGCAAAAGCGATAGCGCCACTGAAGCCCTCAACTGACCCAGACCAAATGAATAGAAAGACGAGCGTAGCCTGAAACAGGATGTGGTGCAGGGCTAACTCGCCCGTTAACCACCCGGCGAGGAAACTAAAAATGGCCAGCCGAGGACGGCGATAGACAGGGTAATAACAGTTGTAGGCCAACCAACCAAATAGTAACGCGGACAGGAAAAACAGTGTGTTCATAATTTATCCGAGGTTTTGCTTTCACGTCTATAGCGCAGAATCAAGATCAAGGCGCTTTATCGAACAGGAGGTTGATGACTTCGGTGGCGGCATTCAGAGGTGACCGTTTACCTGCGATGACATCATTTTCAAGATTCGGGTAGATGTCCCTGATGGTTTCATTGTGTTTTAGGCGTTGTTCAACTTCGTTGTTAATCAACCGTTTTAGCCAACTAAGATTTTGTTTCTCCCGTCGGTTCTGCATTCGGTTCTCTTCAGTGGCGAGCGCTTGAAACTCGAATATCATGCTGGCGATTTGATCAATGTTGGTTTTTTCTGTTGATGAACAAGTCAGTACCCTGGGGCGCCAAAAGTCTGAATCTGCACGAAGCAAGTGCAATGCATTCTGGTAGTACTGTTTTGCGGTTTGGGCCAGTGGAATACTGGGGCCGTCCGCTTTGTTAATGATGATTGAATCGACCAATTCAGTAATGCCGCGTTTGATCCCCTGCAAGTCATCTCCTGCGTTGGGTACCATCAGCATCATAAAAAAGTCCACCATGCTATAGACGTCAACCTCTGACTGCCCAACGCCAACTGTCTCTACAAGGATAATGTCGTAACCCGCAGCTTCACATAACAGGATTGTTTCTCTGGTTTTATGCGCAATACCGCCCATCATGCCCGAAGAGGGGCTAGGGCGAATAAAAGCATCCGGTGACCTTGAAAGCTGTGTCATGCGCGTTTTGTCCCCGAGGATGCTACCTCCGGCGATCGGAGAGCTTGGGTCAACCGCGAGTACGGCAATTTTCTTACCGGTTTCAATGAGATGAAGGCCGAACGATTCGATGAAGGTAGATTTGCCCACGCCGGGCACTCCGGAGATACCAATTCTCAGGCTATTTCCCGTGTTGGGTAATATTTCCTCAATCAAAGAGGTCGCGAGTGCGCGGTCAGCAGGCAGCGTGCTTTCCACCAATGTGATGCATTTGGCCAGCGCCCGCCGATCACCGGAGAGCAGCGCCTGGTTGTCGATCTTTTCAGGCATCAGACCGCCTTATCGATAATATCCATCACTTCTGAGGCCGCCTTTGGGATGGGCGTACCCGGACCGAAGATCCCTTTCACATTAGCGTCCAGCAGGAATTGATAATCCTGTTTTGGAATCACGCCGCCGATGATGACAGTGATGTCTTCGGCGTTAGCTTTTTTCAATTCTTCCATCAGTTGTGGAATCATCGTTTTATGACCGGCCGCCTGTGATGAGACACCAATGATATGAACATCATTTTCAACGGCTTGTCTTACAACCTCAGAAGGAATCGCAAACATTGGCGACAGATCAATATCAAAACCTGCATCAGCGAATGCTGTGGCGATCACCTTGGCGCCGCGATCGTGTCCATCCTGACCCATCTTACAAACGAGCATACGAGGTCTGCGTCCGTTGGCATCTTCAAAGCTCTGAACTCTGTCGTTGATACCTTGCCAAGTCTCATCTTCCTCGTAGTGGCTGCCATATACGCCTGATAGTGTTTGTGACTGCGCCTCGAATCGACCGAACGAAGCTTCCATAGCATCCGAGATTTCCCCGACGGTTGCTCTGGCGCGTGTGGCCTCGATAGCAAGTGCTAGAAGGTTACCCGTGCCGGATTCAGCCGCTTGTTTGATCGCTGAAAGGGCTGTTGTTGCTCTGTTCTCGTCCCGGTCTTGCTTAAGCGTCGCAAGGCGCGCGAGTTGTCCTCTTAACACGGCAGCATTGTCTATTTCCAGAATATCAACATTATCTTCGTTGTCAGAAGCGTACTTGTTGACCCCGACAATCACTTCTTCTCCTTTATCGATCAGGGCTTGTTTCCTGGCGGCTGCCTCTTCGATTCTGAGTTTAGGCATGCCGGTTTCGATCGCTTGTGCCATGCCGCCGCGTTCTTCGACTTCTTCAATCAGCGACCATGCCCGTTCAGCGATGGAGTTAGTGAGAGACTCCATCATATAAGAGCCGCCCCAGGGGTCGATCACATTTGTGATACCGGTTTCTTCCTGGAGAATTAGCTGAGTATTTCTTGCTATGCGTGCTGCGAACTCTGATGGCAACGCAATGGCTTCATCCAGCGCATTCGTGTGCAGAGACTGAGTGCCGCCAAATACAGCCGCCATCGCTTCAATGGTTGTTCTAACAACATTGTTATAGGGATCTTGTTCTGTCAGTGACCAACCGGAGGTCTGTGAGTGAGTGCGAAGCATTTTCGAACGTTCGTTGGTCGGTTCAAACTCATCGACGATTCTGGCCCATAGCATTCTGGCCGCCCGCATTTTGGCGATCTCCATATAGAAGTTCATACCGATGCCCCAGAAGAACGACAATCTTGGCGCAAAATCATCGATCTTTAAGCCCGCGCTGAGTGCGGTGCGTATGTACTCTTTGCCGTCTGCAAGTGTGTAGGCTAATTCAAGGGCGGCGTCAGCACCGGCTTCCTGTATGTGATACCCCGAAATCGAAATCGTGTTAAACCGCGGCATATGCTCTGTGCAATAAGCAATAATATCGCCAATGATGCGCATAGATGGTTTGGGTGGATAGATGTAGGTATTTCGGACTAAGAACTCTTTGAGAATGTCGTTCTGTATCGTGCCTGAAAGTTGGTCCTGACTGACGCCTTGCTCTTCAGCCGCGACAACGTAACCAGCCAGTATCGGTAATACGGCCCCGTTCATTGTCATAGAGACTGATATCCTATCCAGCGGAATCTCATCAAAGAGGACTTTCATATCTTCTATCGAATCGATCGCGACGCCTGCTTTACCGACATCATGGGTAACGCGCTCATGGTCCGAGTCGTATCCCCGGTGGGTCGGTAGGTCAAAAGCGACCGAGACACCCTGGCCGCCTTCAGCCAGTAATTGACGATAAAACTTATTGGATGCTTCGGCAGTAGAAAATCCAGCGTACTGACGAATAGTCCAAGGGCGGCCGGCATACATTGTGGCCTGAGGGCCTCGAATGAAGGGGTCGAGGCCAGGCATGGTATTGGTGTGTTCAAGTTTCGCTAGGTCATCAGCCGTGTAAAGTGCTTTTAACTCGATACCCTCGGGTGTTTCTGTATTTAACGAGTCAATGGATTTACCCTTGAGTTGCTTTTCTGCTGCAGACTGCCATTGCGCGTATTGGTCAGTGTTTTTTCCGTCTGTTTCGCTCATGAATGGTCTCCCTGATGTTCCGCGAGCTCAATGAGCACACCGTCGCATGATTTCGGGTGGATAAAAATGACCCGTGTGTTGTGTGCACCTGGCGTCGGCGCGTCGCCTAGAAACTGATAACCCTTTGCCTTAAGTCGCTCGATGTCTGATTCGATGTCATCGGTTCTGAAGCAAATGTGATGGATGCCCGGGCCGCGTTTTTCAAGGTAGTTAACAATAGGGCCTTCGTTGTTGAGTGGATGAACCAGTTCAATGCTGGTGCCATCAATCGGAAAGAATGCCGTCGTTGTTTTTGCCGGGATAACGCTTTCAGAACCCTGATACTCGAGTCCAAAGTCATTGAGAAAGCGCTCGATTGCGCTTTCAAGATTTGGAACAGCGATAGCGATATGGTCTAGAGCCGTAATCATTTTGCAGTAGCCTTTGGTTATTAAATAGAATCTGTTTTATGCGACAAACTCAAGGAACTTGTTTGTTTGCTTGACAATCGCGCTGTTAATTTCCTCTTCGGATAAAGTTTCGATAATCTCGTCAGGTGTGACCTTGAAAACAACTTCACCTTTCTTAACGATACTGGCGTCAGTCTCGATCAGCACTTGATTAATAGTGCCTGAAAAGGGCGCGTAGACTTTGTTAAACATCTTCATGACCTCAACAATAAATAGCGGGTCGCCTTTTTCAAAGTGCTGGCCTTCGCTGACAAATGTGTCGCTGTCTGGTGCTTCCCTCGCATAGAACATGCCGCCTGTTGGTACGGTGATTTCATCTGCAGCAGCGACGGGCGGTGGCGAAAGTGCCCTGAGCCCGTCTGCCTGCACTTTAGCGTCAAAAAGATCTGCCGGTATGTCGACTTTAAGATCGGCACCAACGCGAAGGTCAAAGAAACCTGAATCCAAGCCGATATAAGGGAGTATAAACAGTATGTCCATGCCTAACTGGAACCCAGCATGGGCTGCTCTGGCTTCTTCTAGATGTTCTCCTAGCAAATCTTCTGCAGCGCTGGATGCCAAGCGTTCATTCAATACTTGCCAGTCAGAGCAATCCATCAGCGCTTCCAGTTGTTCATAAAAATCTAGCGCGCTCTGTAGCAATGCTTGATCATGATCCCAGATAGCATACAAGGCCGGTGTGTCATCCCGTGCCTCCATATTAAGATAGTGGTACAAGTCGGCAAGCATCCAGATCGGATTAGTCAGCCACGTAATGCCAGTTTTAGACATCTCGAAATGCTGTTGGTTGATCGCCAGCCAGCCAGCCAGGTAGTGCGGTTGTGCAAACAGTTTGTTAAGGGCGCGGGCAAGCAGGCTGCTTTTTTGCTGTATGATCTGCTGTGTGGCTTTTTTCACATCATTATCATCAGTTGCCGATAAACTTTTAGCTTCCAGTTGATCGTAGGCGTAGACGATGTCCAGATTGTTGGCGAGAATCTTGAGTTTGCCGACCGCCGCCAGATATGGCGATACAAAGTTAGTCGCGGGACGCGCGTTAACATTGTTGCCAATAAACCAGTTGAGCATGCCGTAGTGAAACTCCAGATTAGTCCCAAGATTATCTCCAGTGAGTCTGGTTTTGCGCAGCACTTCAGCCATTCTGGCGTATGACTCGACTCTGTCTTTTCCGGTCGTTAGGAGCAGCGCAATATTCGAGTCGTAGGCGCCTGCCAGATGATATTTCATAAACACATCAGTATCAGGATTGTGCAGGCAGATACCTTGGTCGTCTCTGATTTCCGTGTTTAACACATTTGACCATTGCGTAATGATGCCGCCAGCGTGCGGTTTTAGAGCATCGTCAGAGGCATTGAGCCGAACTTCAACGGCGCTGTTTTCTCTTCGTTCCCGGGTGGGTCTAGGAAGTCGTGAGCCATGCTCAGCGAGTAACACCATAAGCTCGACAATAGAATCAACTTTGAACGACTCGGATTCCTGGTTTGGGTTTGTAAATCGCAGGGCATAGCAGAGTTCCGTTACCCGATGCTCTACTTGAACTCGCGTGTTCATTTCCATAAAGAAATGTCGGTCCCGGTCGAGAATACATTCGAATGTTGAGACAGAATCAAGTCCGACGGCAGCACCAAAACGTGAGGCTTCCTCTTCCATTTTGATTAACGTGTTCAGGTCTTCTTTTAATGCTTGTGCCTCATCGTCTTTGTTTGCACTAAGCGCCTCGTCAATCGATGCTTGCAACTCTTCAACGGTAACCGAGATCTCGAGCAGTTTTTGTTCATTCATCTGCACTGAGCAGTCACGACCTCCCAAGGTTAGACACCAGTCACCGTTACCAACCACCTGAATTTCTTCGTGGCGAACGGTTTCAATATTTATTTCGGCAAGCACGTTCTTGTTGTCGCCAACGCCAGTGGTTTTAACCTCTGACAATATTTCCCGAAAGGCCGGTACGGTTTGTTCTACGGCTGCTAAGAGATTTGCTTTGTCATCACCCTCAAATTGTGTCGGGCAGGATAGAATCCGTTGTCCCTTGCCACCGCCACCGCCAATCGCCTTGAGCCTTATGCGTGTAGAGGGATCGTTTTCAAACATTGTTTTGACCTGCTCGGTCAATGTGTTTGCGATGTCATCTGCGGAAATTAAATCAATCCCGGCGGCATATGACGCGGTGAGTAATAGTTCAGCTTTGTCTTCCAGCGATTCGCTGGCCGTAAGCGCATTGCTGTCAACGGTGAGTTCATGCGTGTCGATCAGTGCAGTGAGCGCCTCTTCAGTCGGATACTTTGCTAACAAAGTCAGGGTGGTTGCGTTGTCGACGCCTGGGGTAACAGATACGTTAACGTCGAGCGCGGTCCGCTTGGCCAAATCTTTACTACCCGCGGATCTGATCGTTCCGGAGCAGGGCCCAATGAAATTGAGACCCGCAGATTCCATGGCACGCACCATCTCTTCGTCTTCTGCCATAAAGCCGTAGCCCGCGAAAATCGAATCATAGTCATTTGCTTTCGCGATCATAATGATCTGATTAATGCGTTCTGCACGTTCTTCTTTTGTTGCGCCGGAATAATCCTGAACCCGGTGTACCCTCGCAGGGTCAATATCCATTCGAAGCTCTGGAGAAAGTGCGTTGGCGTAAGTAATTGAATCTTTCTCGGAGAGCAAAATGCCGAAATCAGAAATACCCATTTCAGAAAATACTGTCATCGCCTCCATTCTGATGGGGCCACGGCAAATAATCAGGGGTCTCATGGTGACGCAGGAAAATGAGTTGACCCAATCGGAACCAGTGAGTGACTTCCGTCGGTTCTGATGGATTAAAGGGTTATTGAGGTACCATTCGTTGGACATCTTTAAAGTTGAACCTGATTTGAATTTGATCTTTTTATCTGACAACCCGTGACCGCATAGCTGGTGACAAAAGCGGGTGACAGTCCTGTTCTCTGTAATGTTGTTTCTTGAAGGCCGTTGCCTCTGGAAGCGCTAATGAAATTCTCGTTGAACGCCGTTGAAGGGTTCCGGTGTATAATTTTCAAGGTGGAACTTCATGTGCTCCGACAATACCTGCCGTAAATCTGAAGGCATCGTAATTTGCGATATAGAACCCAGGCTTAACGCTTCCTTCGGATTCATGAGTTCCTTCTCATAGCGTTTAACAAGCACTGCCTCTTCGCCGGTTAGCCACTGAGTGACTTCCTTTTTAGCCTGTTCGAGGGCGGCGGTTTCCTCTGCGCCCTCAGAGACGAGTTGCTGACTGAGTTCGCTGACCTTGCCATTAACTGAACCGCGCAGGCCCCTAAGTTCATCCTTGTAAACAAACTCAACGCCAGGTGATCCCATCACCGCGACGCGCGTTGTTGGCAGCGCGATCACTAGGTCTGCCCCAGTGGGGTAGTTGTTGTAAGAAGCATATGCACCGCCAATCGCATTCCGCACCAATACGAGAAAGCGCGGTGTCCGCAAGTCGATAATGGCGTCGAGCATCGCGCGACCGGCTTGTACAATGCCACGACTTTCTTGCTCTTTACCGGGTAAAAAGCCAGTGGTGTCTTCCATAAAGATCACGGGAATATTGTACAGATTGCAAAATCGTATGAACCGAGCGTTCTTGTAAGCAGCATCGATATCGATCTGGCCTGAACCTACGGCGGAGTTGTTAGCAACAAACCCGACCACATGGCCGCCCAGTCTACCCAGGCAGGTTATCGTATTCCGAGCGCGCTCGGGCTGAAGTTCGAAATAGTCGCCGTGGTCACAAATCTGTTGGATTAAAATGCTGATATCAACCGGCGTATTAAAACCAGTCGGTGAGTTGAAAGCTTTCTTGAACAAAATGTCGATGTCCCAGGTTTTTCTGTCCGTTGGGTCAGATGTTTCCTGAAAGGGCGAAGACTCAGCATTGTTCCCAGGTAGATACCTGAGTAGTTCTTTTGCTTTTAATAGTGCAGTGACTTCATCTTCGACGACAATGTCGGTCACCCCGGTAAGACTGTGTACGCCAGGACCACCTAATTCGTCAGCAGTGACATCCTCACCCAAGACCGACTTTACGACGCCGGGCCCGGTTAAACCAAAGAAGGTCTCTTTGGGCTGGATGAGAAAACTGCCCTGTCTGGGTAAGTAAGAGCCACCGCCCGCGTTGAAGCCAAACATGCACATGATTGAAGGTACCACGCCACTGATTTTACGCAGCGCAGTAAAAGCCTCTGCGTAGCCGTCGAGTCCACCCACGCCCGCGGGCACATAAGCGCCGGAGGAGTCATTCATGCCGATCAGGGGGATTCTGCGTTTTCCTGCTAGTTCAAACAGCCGAGCTAATTTCTTACCATTGGTGGCATCCATCGAACCGGCTCTAATCGTGAAGTCATGGCCGTACACGGCAACGTCACGGCCTTCAATATCGAGTATCGCGGTAACAAGCGATGCGCCATCCAGATTCGGTCCCCAATTCTGAAAAAGAATTTTGGGTGGTTTGTCGGTTAAAACTTCAATCCGTTCCCAAATAGTCATCCGGTTTTTCAGATGTTGACGCTGAATATTTCGCAGCCCGGCTGATGTGAACGGCTTGTTGATGATGTCAAAAGCATCACGCAGCGTTTCTTCATAAACGCCGGGCTGTGAGGCGACAGCGTCAGGCGCGGAAAATTCCAGTTCTTCACTTTCTGCGAACGGGTTGTTTAGCTTTGGTATTATCTTCTGAGTCACTGTAAACACTGCGTTTTAAGATGACCGCTGAGTATAAATGCAATGATAGTGCTGATCCACACTAGATTAGTGCAGTGCAGCACGTGTCAACCTGTAATGAAATCATTTATGACTCGGATTTTGTGTCCCTATTATTGATCAAATGAATACAAAGAGGTGTTGTTGATAAGTTGTTTGAGGTGCTTTGGGTTTAATTAGGCCAACTTTTCCAAAAACTGCTGAATTGAATCATTCACCTGTTCCGGATACTCACCAAATACAAAGTGCGTTCCACCTTCGATAAAAGTGGCTTCGGTGTTGGGCATACGATCACGAAGGAATGCCGCATATTTGGGAGGTGTCATTACATCTTCTGTGCCGGTGATGGCCAGAGACGGTGTCGAAATATTTCCAAGTTGCGCAATAACATCAAAGGCGTCACAGGCTTGCATGTCGTTGAGATATACCGCAGGCCCCACTTTAAGCGCTTCACTGCGTAGGTCTTCGGCGAAGTTTGCGGGGACGTTCTGCCAAGAATCGATGAACATTTCTGGAAAAATTTCGGGATTTTCGATCGCTTTTTCGAGAAAGCCTAATGTATCCGGGTGGACTCTTAATCGCGCACCACCTCCAATAAGTACCATTCCTTGAATGCTTTCAGGGTAAGTAAGCGCATACTTCAAAGCAATAGCGGTCCCCAGAGAATGTCCAACAAGGACCAGATCTTTGAGCTGATGTTGATCAACATAGGCCTTTAACCAAGCAGTAGCACTTTCAATTGTTGTGCAGCATTCACCCTCAGGTCGCCCGGGAAGATCAATGGCGATAGCGTCGGGAAAAAATGCTGATTGATAACGCCAAACTGTGCTGGTGGCGCCGGAGCCATGGATAAAGAGAAGCTGCATAAGGATGCCTGAATGCCTGAATGAATGGGTCAGGGTTGGCTTGGTGCCATTAAAAAGGTCAGCGAGC
>CAJXBG010000029.1 GCA_913050215.1 uncultured Gammaproteobacteria bacterium | reverse complement strand
TACGACTGTTTGAGCTCGTCTTCTATATTTACTGTCGTTATATCGTTGTCAAAATCAGACATGTATTAGAGGGTATAACCTGTGGCAAAACACGTTTGCAGAAGCGTCACATCTTACCACGGACAGCACCTGATAGACCACTTTTCTGGCCAAACAATTGCTATTCATTGCTATAATAAACGGCAATTTCGCGCCTTTCGGAAACCTATATAAAAATGTCGACGATCAACACCAATTTCATTGTCAGTCCTCGCTGGATATTGCCCGTTATTCCAAGAAATTCTCTCCTCGAAAACCACTCTCTGGTTGTTATCGAGAACAAAATAGCCCACATATTACCGACCGCCGATATACCCGAAAAATATCCAGAACTGACTCATCTTGAGCTACCAAATCAGTTGCTATTGCCCGGACTCGTTAACACGCACGGACACGCTGCGATGGCGTTACTCAGAGGATATGCGGACGATTTTGAACTTAAAACCTGGTTAGCGGAACATATCTGGCCGGTTGAAAATCGCTTGGTCGATTTTGATTTCGTTTATGACGGCACAACACTCGCGATTGCCGAGATGGTCTGTTCTGGCACAACGACCGTCGCAGATAGCTATTTTTTTCCAAACGCTTCTGCAAAAGCCTATATTGATCATGGTTTCAGAGCACAGGTAGGATTACCCATCATTCATTTCCCTAATGCATGGGCAAATACTGAAGAGGAACACATCAACAAGGGGCTGGGTGTGCGCGATACGCTGAAAAACCAAAAACTCATCACGCCTGCACTTGCGCCACACGCTCCCTACAGCGTCACGAATGCTGGATTTGAACAGGTGCGCATGTACGCAGAACAATTGGAAATGCCTATCCACCTGCATCTTCATGAAACGGCTGCAGAAGTCTCCGACGCGATAGCTGAAACAAGCAAACGCCCCATTCAACGCATGAAAGAACTTGGCATACTGTCCCCGTCACTTCAGGCCGTTCATATGACGCAAATCACTCCGCAGGAAATGGGCGAACTGTCACAACGACAGACTCATATTGCTCATTGCCCTGCCAGCAATCTCAAATTGGCCAGTGGTTTTTGCCCCGTGAGTGACCTAATGTCTCACCACGTAAATGTTGCACTTGGCACTGACGGCGCCGCCAGCAACAACAATCTAGACATGATTGAAGAGATGAAAATAGCGGCGCTGATGGCAAAAGGAATGACTGGCGACGCTTCGAGCTTGCCTGTGCATCAAGTTATCGAGATGGCCACCATCAACGGCGCGAAGTTTTTGGGACTGGAAGATAAAATTGGCAGCCTCGAACCAGGAAAGTGCGCGGATATGATTTCCGTGGATCTCTCCGCGTTAAAGTTTCAACCTATGCACAACCCTGCCTCGGACCTGCTTTACGCGGCTTCAGGAGACCAGGTCTGTCATGTATGGATCGATGGCGAACACCAGTTGTCGAACCGTACCCTGACGAATATGGACACGGCTCGCATGCGTGCCAACGCCCGACAGTGGCAGGCAAAAATTCTTTCATGACCCAGCGCCTGCGACTATGAGAAGATTGTACTTTGCAGCTAGCGTCAAAGACGAGTAACGACATGAGCCAAGATCAAGCTAATTCAAACGACAACTGGGATGACAGCGAACTCCACAAGTTCGACGAACTCGCAAGAAAGTGGTGGGATAAGAATAGCGAATTCAAACCGCTGCATGAGATAAACCCATTACGTGTTGGATACATTCAGGACAGAGTGGACCTGACAGGGAAGCGAGTACTTGACGTCGGTTGTGGCGGGGGAATTCTGAGCGAGTCGTTGGCGGCCGCGGGTGCGGATGTTACTGCCATTGATTTAGCACCCAAAGCACTTCAGGTCGCAAAATTGCATCAACACGAATCCAAACTTCAGATTGACTATCAGTTAACGTCGATTGAAGACCTACAAGCAAAGCAAGAGGCAACCAGCGATGGCAAGTTTGATGTCATTACCTGCCTTGAAATGCTCGAACACGTCCCTGACCCACACTCGATCATCGCAACCTGTGGCACGCTGTTAAAACCAGGCGGGCATCTTTTTCTTTCGACGATCAACCGCAACCCAAAGGCTTACGCGCTGGCCGTCGTAGGCGCCGAATATATTCTTAAACTGTTGGCAAAAGGCACCCATGACTATGATAAGTTCATCAAACCCTCCGAATTGGGCAGATGGTTACGTCAGGAAAGTTTTTCGCTACAGGATCTCACGGGCATGACCTACAACCCACTGACAGGTATCTACAAACTTGGTGACGATACCGATGTTAATTATCTTGCCTACGCGACCTCACCGGGTTGACTCGCTTAGCCATTCTAACAATATGACAAAGGGCCGTTAGCCAATCATCACTGTTTTGGCGCTGGACGCTAGACACCAGATTCAGGCATAAATTAAGCGGACTCGCCTAAACTTCACCTGTACAATTGGCACAATATTCATCTAGTGAGGCTCGTCAGCTTCTGGCGCCGGAATTTATTTATGGACTACACCGCCCCCACAGCACTGCTCAAAGACAAAATCATTCTTGTTACAGGGGCTGGTGACGGCATCGGCAGAGTTGCTGCCCTTACCTATGCTAGCTATGGTGCAACGGTCGTACTGCTTGGTCGAACGACAACCAAACTTGAAAGCGTCTATGACGAGATTATTGCCTCAGGTGCACCCGAGCCAGGTATCGCGCCCATGGACTTGGCGACCGCGACGCCGGATGAGATACAGAAGCTTGCCGAAGTCATGGAGGAACAATATGGTCGCCTTGACGGGCTACTACACAACGCGGCAATTCTGGGAGACAGAGTGCCAGTTGAACATTACGACATTAACACCTGGATGAAAGTGATGCAGGTCAACCTGCACGCCGTGTTTCTTTTAACGCGGATTTTTATGCCTCTGCTCAGGCAGTCTTCAAGTGCTTCGCTGCTATTTTCCAGCTCCGGGGTAGGCGCCACACCTCGCGCTTACTGGGGCGCTTATTCCGTTTCTAAATACGCGCTCGAGGGGCTGGCAAAACTGCTCATGGAAGAGTTAGAAAATGCCTCGCACATCAGGGTTAACATCCTAAATCCAGGAGGCACCCGCACCAGCATGAGAGCGACCGCTTATCCGAACGAAGATCCTGCTACGCTAAAGGCACCAGAGGATCTGATGCCCTTGTACCTTTATCTGATGGGCGATGATAGCGAGCATATCAAGGGCGAGACGTTACAAGGCTAGACATCACCCGGCTTATTACCGAAGCAAATAGACACCTCGCTTCAATTTGGTTTTACCCGACCTTGCGAGCTTTTCCCTTTTCCTTTTCGGGAATCCTGTCGATGTTGTTTCTGTTTCACCGGTTCAACACCAGCCATGAGATAAAGGTCATCGACATCACGACCTTTAAGCTCAATTGATTTGCCCGACTTCACCGAACTGGGAATAAAAAAGCTACCGTAGCGCGTTCGCTTAAGCCTGCTAACCGTGAGGTCCTGAGATTCCCACAGACGCCGAACTTCACGATTGCGCCCCTCCATGATCACCACGTAGTACCACTGGTTTGCGCTTTCGTCTTCTTCTTGGCCTTTTTGGATATCAGTGAACTTTGCCAATCCATCTTCGAGCAACACCCCTTCACGCATCGCAGTCAGCTTTTCTTCCGTGACGTGACCCAGCACTCGCACGGCATATTCTCGCTCAATCTGGAACGAAGGGTGCATCAGTTTATTTGCAAGCGCGCCATCAGTTGTAAACAACAGCAGTCCGCTCGTTGAATAATCCAGTCTACCCACGGAAATCCAACGCTGTTTTTCCAACCGCGGCAATCGCTTAAAAACTGACGTTCTACCCTCTGGGTCATTACGAGAACAGATTTCGTTTGGCGGTTTGTTGTATAGCAGATGTCGATGTGCCTGCGTGATAATTTTAATGGGCTTGCCGTCAACAAATATCCGATCTGTATCCTCTGCGCGATCGCCTATTGATGAAACCTGGCCGTTGACACTCACTCGCCCTTCTTCAATCCACTTCTCGATACCGCGCCTACTACCCAACCCGGCATTGGCGAGTATTTTTTGCAGCTTATCTGCCATTACACTTCACCCAATAGAGCGACTGCTAAACTGTTGCGGTATGCGTTCATTTAAGAATGCCCTCGGGGCTCTGGTTCTTGGGTATCGTCTGGTGTGTCTATGTCAGTATTTTCAGACACCTCGCCCAAATCAATTCCTACGGTAACGTCTGTGTTTTCGATATCTCCAGTTTCTTTGGCTTCTGCGTCCACTTCCTGATTTTCTGCGACCTCTTCAGCTTCCTCTATGATCTCATTCAGCTCTTCATCCGCTGCTTCTTCTGCAGCCTCTTCTTCCCTGAACAGATTTTTAATGTTTTCTTCAATCTCATTCACTTTATCTGTGACTTCCGCAAGACTTTCGCTGTCAGCATCGGCAGACTCGGCGTCCTCGTCTGTGGGTATCTCAAGCGTGCGAGATTCTACAATTTCATCATCAAGATCAAGTTCCTCATTGACCTTATCCAAATCCTTTATTTCCGAAAGCGTCGGAAGCTCATCAAGACTGCTCAAATTAAAATAGTCAAGAAACGACTTTGTCGTGGCGTAAATAGCAGGCTTGCCAGGAACATCCCTGTGCCCCACGACGCGAATCCACTCGCGTTCCAACAACGTTCGCATGATATTCGTACTGACTGTTACCCCTCTTATCTCTTCAATATCACCGCGGGTAATCGGTTGTTTGTAAGCAATCAGTGCGAGCGTCTCCAGCAGCGCTCGCGTATAACGTGGGGGACGTTCATCCCACAGACGGCTGACCCACTGGCCATACTCGGTTTTAACCTGAAATCGATAACCACTCGCGACTTCTTTTAATTCAAAACCTTTGCCGTCACATTCCTCCGTAATTGTCGCCAGAGCTTCGCGAACCTCTGCACGCGTCGGTGGCTCATGTTCGAATAGATGAATCATCAGGTCGATACTCAGAGGCTGGTCAGCAGCGAGTATCGCGCCTTCAATGATCTGTTTTAGGGCTGGTATTTCACTCATATGTCTTCTTATTTTCAGTGTCTTTTATTGGATAGAAACTAACTGGTTTGCTCAGCGGCTAATTCAACTCAAGTGGCTCGATCACCGCATCGGATACGGCCTTAACCTTCACATGAATTGGCGCGAAAGCTTCGGTCTGGACGATTTCGAGCAGAGCCTCCTTGATGAGTTCCATCATCGCAAGGAAAGTGACCACAACACCGGCCTTCCCTTCTTTAGGATCAAACAGCGCAAGAAAAGGCACGAAGTTGTCTCCGGCGAGTTGCACCTGATCAAGAATACTCGACATTCGTTCTCTGGTAGACAGCGGCTCAAGCTCAATTTTGTGACTACCAAAGCTCTCCGCGCGTTTCAGCACTTTCGCGAGCGAGATCAGCATTTCCTGCAGTTTAACATCTGGCAGCGGTTTCGGCTTATCAACCACGGGCGCTTCTGCAGAACCAATCCAGTAGTCTCGGTTGGACCGGGGTATCTCATCAAGATTGAGTGCTGCATCTTTAAATCGCTCGTATTCCTGAAGGCGCCGAATCAATTCTGCACGGGGATCATCTTCATCAATCTCATCTTCCGTTTGACGAGGTAGCAGCATGCGCGACTTGATTTCAGCCAGCACCGCTGCCATCACCAGGTACTCCGCCGCAAGTTCGAAGTGCATGTCCTCCATCAATTCGATGTAGTCCATGTACTGCTTGGTGATTTCTGCAACCTTGATATCAAGAATATCTAAATTCTGGCGTTTGATGAGGTAAAGCAGCAAGTCTAGTGGACCCTCAAAAGCTTCGAGAAATACTTCCAGCGCATCCGGTGGAATGTATAAATCAAGAGGCATCTGGGTCATCGGCTTGCCTTCAACCACAGCAAAAGGCATCTCGCTCTGGGATGCAGTTTGACTATCCAGTTCAGCCTGTGTGCCAGCTACAACTTCGACCGAGACGGACGCGTCGGGAGAGCCTGGCGGTTGAGCAACAGGCCCAGACTGTGCTTCTTCGCTTTCAGAACTTTCAGAGCTTTCATTGACCGGATTTTCAGGCGTTTCGTTAGTCATTGTTGTCGTCATTTATCTCAAAGTTAATCGCCAGCTGCTTAGCTGTCATAAGCTTGTAGACCCCCCGCGCAGGGGCGCTAATTGTTATGACCGATAATCCAGCCCCATCGCCAATCGCACATCTTCAAGCGTCGATTTAGCGATGATGCGTGCTTTCTCACAACCCTCGGCAACGATGCTCTTCACCAGCTCCGGATTCTCCTCGTACTGTTGCGCACGTTCACGCATTGGCTGCTGTTCCACTAAAATTGCATCGATCAGCGGTTTTTTACAATCGATACAGCCGATCCCCGCACTTGTACAACCCGTTGTCGCCCACTCTCTGGTTTTGTCGTCAGAGTATATCTTGTGCAAGCTAAATACGGGACACCTATCGGGCTCACCGGGGTCATTTCTTCTCACTCTGGCGGGATCCGTTGTCATAGTTTTGATCTTTCGCGCAACTGAATCGCTGTCTTCTCTCAGGGTAATCGTGTTGCCATAGGATTTCGACATTTTGTTGCCATCGAGCCCCGGCATCACCGAATCCTCAGTCAAGAGTGTTTGGGGCTCTGGCAGGATTATCTTTCCGCCACCCTCAAGATAACCAAAAAGGCGATCCCTGTCGCCCAGGGAAATATTCGGCTGGTCTTGCAGCAGCGCCTGAGCCTTTTCGAGAGACTCCTGATTTCCCTGTTCCATGAAACCGCGACGTAATTCCCTGTAGAGCTTACCGTTCTTCCGCCCCAGCTTTTTAATCGCATCTTCGGCGATCTGCTCAAATCCCGCATCACGTCCATAAATATGATTAAAACGACGGGCCAGTTCGCGAGTCAATTCTACATGTGGCACCTGATCAGCACCTACGGGTACCCATCCCGCTTTATAGCTTAGAATGTCCGCGCTCTGTAACAAGGGATAACCTAGGAATCCGTAAGTTGAAAGATCACGCTCATCGAGCTTCTGTTGTTGCTCCTTGTAACTCGGTACCCGTTCCAGCCAGCTCAATGGCGTAATCATCGACAACAGCAGATGGAGCTCGGCATGTTCAGGAATTCTAGACTGGATAAAAAGTGTTGCAGAGCCTGGATTTATGCCGGCCGCCAGCCAATCAATCACAATGTTCCAAACACTATCCTCTATGATTTCCGTGCTTTCGTAATGCGTGGTGAGTGAATGCCAGTCTGCGACAAAAAACAAGCAATCATATTCACGCTGCAGCTGTATCCAGTTTTTCAAAACCCCATGGTAGTGCCCAAGATGCAAGCGCCCGGTAGCGCGCATGCCTGAAAGGACGCGGTTCTGTGAGTCAAGCATATTCACTCGTTAACGTTAGCCGGGGTAAGTGTAGACATTTGCAATTTCACAAGCCTAATGGAAAGGTCGTTCCAATCGAGTCATTTTATTATTTTTCTCGAGACGCAGTATATCTTAACAACCGCCACTCACGCGCACTTTTTATGAGGAATTAGCGTTCTCATGTTGACGCTTTTTAACGATAAAGATCACGCCACAAACAAATCAAGATCGCCACATCCTTCGCGGACGACCACAGGGACGTCCTGCTCCAGATCGATCACCGTGGTCGACTCCAACCCGCAATAGCCGCCATCAATCACCAGGTCAACTTGATGCTCAAGCAACTCTCGCATTTCGTAGGGATCAGACAGGGGATATTCATCACCTGGCATGATAAGCGTTGAACTCATGATGGGTTCACCCAGCTCTGCCAGCAGAGCAGAACAAATCTCATTTTCAGGCACGCGCAGTCCTATCGTCTTTCGCTTGGGATTGACCAGTCGCCGGGGAACCTCACGACTCGCCTGTAGGATGAAGGTATAAGGACCGGGAGTCGCAGCTTTGAGTAAGCGGTAAGCCGCATTACTGACCTTTGCATAGATCCCCAGGTCAGACAGGTCACGGCACAAGAGACTAAAATGATGGTCATCATCCAACCGACGTATTTGCCGAAGCCGTTGCAGCGCATGCTTGTCACCAATGTGACACCCGAGAGCATAGGCAGAGTCTGTGGGATAGGCAATGACGCCGCCGCGACGCATAATATCGACTGCCTGAACGATCAGCCGATGTTGGGGATTATCGGGATGTATTCGGAAAAACTGACTCATAATGCCTGCTTCATATACGTAGTTTGTACTTTTGCTTGCTGCACGCTAAGCCTCAATTTGCCACTTTCCTGCATTTTCAGTCGTCTATTGCAGTCGCTCGCGATGGCGACTTGCATCATAGAGGATAACGCGATGCAAGTATCGGTCAAATCAACAGAATTCCTGAGTTAGCGCAGGTTTCTCAAGGCTTCAAATGAACTATTTTTCCGCGGAAGACTCACAGAAATAGAGACGCGCGTTTTTGCTCGCTCATTTATCTAGTTAATGCAGACAAAAACTGGGTTAACATAGGTGCCTTGTTACAATTGACGCGACTTGAGCACGAAAAGATCAGGAGTTTATGAAGCAATTTATCGAATTTATACCCGTCGCCCTGTTTGTTGGGGTCTATTTTACAACTAAGGACATCTACCTGAGCACAGGCGTATTAATGGCCGGCATGCTTCTGCAAGTCGCTTATGAGTATTTCACGTCAGGTACAGTAGAGAAGAAAACGTGGGTTATTTTTGCGATAGCCATGATTTTTGGCGGCGCCACGCTTTTGTTTCGCAACGAGGTTTTCATCCAATGGAAACCTACGATAGTCAACTGGCTATTCGCGATCACACTCTGGGGCAGTCTTGCCCTTGTAAAGACTAATTTGCTTAAAAAAATGATGGGCAAACAATTGAATATGCCGGACATAGCATGGCGAAATATCAACCATGGCTGGGCACTAGGTTTTTTCATCGCTGGCGCGCTTAATCTGGTTGTCGCGTACAACTTCAGTCTGGATTTTTGGGTGACTTACAAATTGTTTGGTGGTCTTGCGCTTACCATTTCTTACATGATTTGCACGATGGTATACCTGGTGAAAGGTGGTTACTTGGTTGAGCCTAAGACGGCCGAGGACGCCCCGAAGGCCACCAAGACATTCTCCAAAGATGCAGCGGATACCTAGTTCTGAATTAGTCCCATTTAACCCCTGTTATTAGAAATCAGATTATTTAGCGTTTTGACGCCCACTTACCCGGATATCCAAAGAGGGATTTTCCATGTTATATGCAATTATCAGTCAGGATATTGAAAACAGCTTGACTGCCCGACTCGCTGCTCGCCCTGCGCATCTTGATCGCCTGCAGTCTCTTAAATCTGAAGGCCGAATTATTTTGGCGGGTCCGCACCCTGCGATCGACAACGAGGACCCCGGTGAAGCAGGGTTCTCCGGGAGCCTCATCGTTGCCGAATTCGCATCGCTGGAAGAAGCACAAAACTGGGCAGATGCGGATCCTTATGTCACCGCAGGCGTCTACGCGAAGGTCGTGGTTAAGCCTTTTAAGAAAGTGCTGCCTTAAGCACTCACCTGCCTTGAGCACTAATCTGCTTTGAGGTACAGACCAACTCTCAAGCTGGGTTCAAGATCATGTCCACTACCACACATCCTATATTTCTCATGACGGTTCTGCTCCTATGGTGTTCAGCCACCCTAGCAGAAACTGTCTATGTAAGAGACACCCTGTACGTGCCACTTCGGGGAGGACAGACAACCGAACATCGAATCCTGCACCGGGGTCTGAAAAGTGGTACGCCGCTCGAGTTACTCGAAACCAATGAAGAAACCGGTTTTAGCAGGGTTCAGACTCAAAGTAATGTCGTTGGCTGGATCAAGACTCAATATCTGACCGAACAACCCATTGCATCAGACGCGCTCGTTAACCTGAAACAAGAACACAGTGCACTTGAGGCGGAATACCAGCAGACACTCTTAAGACAACAATCGCTGAATACCGAGAATGCAGACCTCGCACGCGCCCTCGACGATGCGGTCGAAAAAAATAAAACGATCGAAAGGGAGCTTAATGAAATCACCGCACTTGCGGCGGATGTGATTACAATCAACGAAGAAAATGAACGCCTCGCGGTCCAACGCGATAGTCTAAACACTGAGATAGAAGACCTTATGCAGGTTATTCGTAAGCTCAACGATCGCGAAAACCAAAACTGGTTTCTGATTGGCGCAGGCGTCGTTTTCGGCGGTCTCCTCATTGGCTTTTGGGTCGCTCGACGACTGTATAATCGCAGGGGCAGCAGCGGCTGGGCTTAAACATTCCCAGCCACACTAACAGGACTTATCTATGACGAAACTGAGCGTAAATCTAAATAAAGTCGCCCTCGTAAGAAATTCGAGAGATACGACAATACCAAGCGTTGTTGACGCCGCGATAACCTGCCTAGAAGCAGGCGCCGAAGGCATCACCGTGCACCCGCGACCGGATCAAAGACATATCAGACCGAATGATGTTCGAGATCTCGCCCAATTGTTAAGCGATGATAAATACAAGGACATTGAATTTAATATCGAAGGCAACCCCTACGCTGGTGCAGAAACAAATGGATATCCTGGCTTTATGTCCTTGGTTGAAGAAACCCAACCCCAGCAGGCAACGCTGGTACCCGATGATCCCCACCAGCTGACCTCGGATCACGGTTGGGATCTTAGTGGCGAATCAAATCAGCTCACAGAAATTGTCAAGGAGCTCCAGCGTCAAAAGATCAGGGTCAGTCTGTTTATGGATCCAGATCCCCAGCAAATAGAATTAGCAGCTCGCCTCGGTGTTGAGCGCATAGAATTATACACGGGGCCTTTCGCAGACCACTTCCAAGATGAGGGAAAAAGGCAGGGTTACCTTACTTTATTTGCAGAGGCTGCCCGGGTCGCAAGCTCTCTGGGCCTTGGTGTTAATGCCGGACACGATCTTAACCTTGAGAATCTCGGCGCGTTTTGCACCGAGGTGTTACCCGTTGACGAGGTCTCGATCGGCCACGCCATTATTACTGATGCACTCTGGATGGGACTGGAATCAACGGTCAGACAATATTGCTCGATTCTGGATACCATTAAACCCTAACCAGTCTCTTTAAACCTTGCGTATCGATAAAAAGGGTAAAATCACTCCTAGCTTGGCAATCTGCTACTGCTATGAGTATCATTCATCTCGTTTTTCTAGGTCTACTTACAACTTATGAACTCCATCATCAAAAATATCGTTATTTCTATCATCGTGGGACTGCTTGCCTACCTCGTTTTCGGTCTCGCAACCGGGAACGGTTTTGCAATGCCTGCAGATAATCAGCAGATCACCGCGCTTGCGACTTACATCCTCGCAGTTTTCGTTGGCTCGACCGTTGCCACGATGTCGGGTGGCACCACCTCACGTGGCGTATCAGGCAATACTGGCGCCACCGCATCGAACGGCATATCGAAAGAATCCGGCACGGTTAAGTGGTTTAACGTCAAAAAGGGTTATGGTTTTATTACCCGCGACCAAGGCGACGACATATTTGTTCACTACCGTAATATTGAAGGGAGCGGTCGCAAAGCTGTTTCGGAGGGTCAGAGAGTAAACTTCCTCGTCATCGATGGAGACAAGGGTCTTCAGGCTGATGAGGTAGAAGCACTCTAACGTGCATCAAATTCTGTTTGTCGGCAGCCCTGAAGCAGCTTCCGATCTCGAAATTGACGAGAGTCCAGCGGAACGGTTCCCGTGCATGTCGAGCAGACAGTACCACCGAGAGGCCAGATCACAGCTTTATGCGCTCGTCACACACTGCTTCAGCGATGAAGCTTACGATCTTGAATTTGTCTACCGAGCCATGCAAGACGATGGGCCTTTTTTGTATGAATTGGATCAGACCACCGTCACAGCACTCGCCAGAATTGAAGAGGAAGAAGCAACACACCTCGTCACGCTTTGGAGCGAATGTGCCGTGATGGAATCGATGGCACTCGATTCCGCCGATACTACCGACTTCTTGTTTCAGTTCATCCACTTCTGCCAGATTGCTCATAACGACAATCTATCTCTCTTTATTTACTCGGACGGGTAACGCCTCAACATCTGATCATGGCACAACGAACAGGTAGTAAAAAACGGTCAGGCCTCGTCTATTCAACAGAGTCGGGGCGACACTGCCCCAACTGCAATCAACCGGTTGATGCTTGTCTTTGTCATCGAGCAGATGAGGCTGCAGCAGGATCCACCAGCGGTCATATTTATCTGCAAAGAGAATCTAAAGGGCGGGCTGGCAAACCCATCACATCCATCAAAGGTTTGCCGCTTAACCAGAAAGACATGAAAGCGCTAGCAAAAAAACTGAAAGCTAAGTGCGGCGTTGGCGGCACTATCGAAGGAGAGGTGATCATTATTCAGGGTGATCAGCGAGAAAAACTGAAAGTCGAGTTGGTCAATCAGGGCTATTCGGTCAAGATAAGTGGCGGATAGCTAATGAACAATGCGCTTGAGGAAAATTTATGAGCACACTCATCACCCCCGTCGAACTGGCGCAATGGCAAAGCGACGGCGAATCACTATTCATCTTCGATTGTCGCTCATCCCTGATGGACGAAGCCGCCGGGAAACGGGCATACGATGACGCGCATATCCCAGGGGCTCAATTTGCACATTTATCCGATGATCTAAGCGGACCAATAACACCCGGCGTCACCGGTAGACACCCATTACCTGAAAAAGATGCGTTTGTGACAACACTGGAAAAATGGGGTGTCACAAACCACTCACGTATCGTCGCCTATGATGATGCTAACGGTGCTTTTGCCGCAAGACTTTGGTGGATGATGCGCTGGGTTGGTCATGCAAATGTCACAGTGCTCGAAGGCGGCTTAATGGCGTGGAAGGCAGCCGGTTTTGCGACTGACGCAGCCATACCCCAGCCGGTTTCTTCACAATTTACGCCTAGCTCCGCTATTACCAAAACCATTCACGCTGACGACTTACTCGACAGCGGACACTTCATTATCGATGCAAGGGATCAGGAACGGTTCGATGGCAAGGTTGAACCCATTGACCCCATCGCCGGACACATACCCGGCGCGCACTGCCTGCCCTTTATGCAAAACCTCACCGATACAATGCATTTTAAATCGACCCATGAATTACAGGCTCGATTTGCTGACGCTGGGATAATAAGCAGCACTCAAACAGCTTGTTACTGTGGCTCCGGCGTCACTGCTGCACACAATATTCTTGCCTTGGTTCATGCTGGATATCCGGAGCCCATTCTCTATCCTGGCTCATGGAGCGAATGGATTACAGACGCAAGCCGCCCAGTTGCCACCCACCTTTCTGCGAAATAGTGGGCGGAAAAACAGACAGCACTTCAGCGGGTTATCTGCAGCCTTACGCGCAGGTCGAGTGGGATAGCGCAGGTGCACCCCGTTCTCCTGAGTACGGGGACATCTATTGGAACCCAGATCAGGGTGTAGAAGAAAAACGCCACGTCTTTTTGGCGGCAAACAAACTCCGTGAACGCTGGAAAGAACGAAAAGTTTCTTTCTCCATACTCGAACTTGGATTTGGCTTCGGGCTCAATTGCCTGTTGAGCGCACAGTTGTGGCAAACCTGTCAAACGAAACCGGGGACCATTCTTAACTTCATCTCTATCGAAAAACATCCAGTGGATGTTCGTTCTTTGAAAAAACTGTACGCGACGCTTGAAGATGAACAGTTGAAAACCCTTGCCTCGGAACTTATCGATGCTTACCCCGAAGCTACCCGCGGCACGCATCTCATCTGGTTGTCCGACAACATCTGCCTCACGCTGGTTCTGGGCGCTGACGTCACTGCGCTCAAAGAACTTCAGCATAGAGTTGATGCGATATTTCTCGATGGATTCAGCCCCGGCAAGAATGCGCGTATGTGGAACGCTGAACTCCTTGCCCGACTATCGACTCTCAGCCATTCAGGCACAACATTGAGTTCCTACTCGGTATCCGGTGCATTAAGGAGAGGACTTTCAAGCCACGGCTTCATTATCACTAAAAAACAGGGCTTCGGCAGAAAGCATGAGATGCTCACTGCTAGATTCCAAGCTCCAACGCATGACATCAGCACTACCCCTCTGAGTTCCCAGAAGCAAAACCCGTCCCCTAAAGAAACTCAAACGGTGATTGTCGGAGCCGGTATCGCCGGACTTGCTTGTGCAAAATCATTATTAAAAAGGGGACACAAGGTTCAAGTTGTTGAGCAAGGGGCACACCCCATCAGCGGTGCGTCCGCCATCAATCAGCTTGCCGTCTATCCTCACATCAGCGCTAGGCCTGATCCTTTATCAATATTTTCCTTAAGCGCATTTCAGTATGCGCTGAGGGAGAGGCATGCGAATAGATGTGAATACGAGAAACTCGCTAAAAATGCAGAAGAAGCCGATCGGCTAAAGCGGGTTAGCGACTATTTTCCAGATTGCTTTATCAGCTACGAGCAGGAGGAAGGTCTGGGATATTTGGTCTTCAAGTCAGCCGCTTGGTTAAATGTTCTAGAGGCTTATCACGAGACTCTGCAACAAATCGACCTATTAACCAACACCGAGGTCTCAGGCATTGAGCAATCCGAGCACGGTTGGTCTTTGCTCAACCCGCAGGGCGTCAAAATCACTGAAGCGGCTAATGTTATCTTCGCAACCGGTTATTCAACCCTTAATGTTTTACAACCCCTCGAGCTTAATACGAATCGAGGCCAGGCAATATCAGTTCGTACCGAACAGTTTCAGTCCAATGCTATCAGCAGCAGTAACAGCAATACATTATTCCCCGAAAACCACGACGGCACACGTATCTTCAGTGGAACCAACTCCCGAGAATCGATTTCCCTGCAACCGGATGCCAACGATACGCAGAAATTGATGGCGGCACTTCAGGAAACAATCGGCACTTACTTTGAGATAGCCGATGTACAGGTCGGTGTTCGGTGCACGACCCGCGATAGAATACCGATCGTGGGCGGGCTACCCGACTGGCGTGCACTCAAACAATTCTGCCTTGAGAATCAGCAACGCAAGATCGCGAGCGAATTCACCGGCTACGAAAAAGGACTCTATGTATGCACAGGGTTTGGCGCCCATGGTGCGACGCACGCGCCTGCCAGCGGCGAATACTTGGCACGACTGATATGCAATGAACCCTCGCCGACGAGTTGGCAGGGGCTACTCGATCCTGCACGTTTCAAAATCAGAGACCGAAACAAGCAGGACAGGCAGACTGGTTAGCCTTCGCCAAGGCTTCTCGCATTGATGACACCGTCAATCATCTCGATGTCTTTGATCAAATCAGCGGTTGGTTCACTGGCAACATCAATCAAGTTGTAGGCGATATCGTTCCGACTCTTGTTCAACATATCGATCACGTTAATGTTTCTATCCGCGAGGATGGATAACACACTACCCAATATTCTCGGCACATTATTATTGGACAAGGCAATTCGGAAGCCATCAGTCCGCTCTAGCGTCAAAGCCGGGAAGTTAACCGAGTTACGGATATTGCCATTTTCGAGAAAATCAATCATCTGGTCTGCAACCATCATGGCGCAATTCTCTTCTGCCTCTGCAGTACTCGCACCGAGGTGAGGCGTAGACGTCACGCCCGCTTTACCGATGAGCTCAGGTGTCGGAAAATCAGAGATATATTGCGAGATTTTTCCACTTTCTAGCGCATCAATCATATCGTTGGTGTTGACTAATTCTTCTCGCGCGAAATTGAGCAGAACAGCGCCGTCACGAAAACTTGCCAAGGTTTCCTTGTTAATCATTCCTCGGGTAGAGTCGAGCGCAGGTACATGTATTGACACCACATCGGACTGCGCAAACAGCGCCTGCATATTCTCCATTTTCCTTACCTGACTGGATAATCTCCAGGCGGCTTCAACGGACAGCGCTGGGTCAAACCCAAGTACTTCCATTTCCATCTGCAACGCCATTTCAGCAACCATAGAACCAATCGCACCAAGACCCAATACGCCCATGGTTCTGCCCTTCAGCTCACTGCCCTTGAACTGCTTCTTTGCTGCTTCTACTGTTTTATTCAACTCGGCCTTGTCGGTACTGCCTGCCAGCGAGTTGACATACTCAATACCAGGGATGATCCCGCGACGGGACAACAACAAACCGGCCATCACCAGCTCTTTTACTGCATTCGCATTAGCGCCTGGTGTGTTAAACACAACCACGCCTCGTTCTGTACAGACATCGACTGGCACATTGTTCACACCTGCACCCGCGCGACCCACCGCCCTCAGCGATGGGGTAATGTCATTGGCCGTCAATTTGTGACTTCGGAGTACAATCGCCTCCGGGTCTGCGTGATCATCGCTTAGCTCGTATCCGTCGGGCGCAAACTTGCCTAATCCTTTGTCGGAGATATTGTTAAGGGTTTTCACCTTGTGCATTTGTCGATTGCTCCTTTTATTCGGTTATACCGAATGCGCCTGAATGAAGCGGCACATTCTACACAAAACACCCACGGATAGGAGACGAGTTAAATGAAAATTCTTCCAAAAAGTATTACCAAAGTTAATAGAGACTTCCTAATCACGGAACGCCGCGGCGTTTTTAACCCCTGTAATTTAGGTTTTTACGATAAGTACATGAGATAAAACTCCGGAGCAGTCGATCACCACGCCGAACAGGACTATTTCAGAGGCCAGAATAGCTGAGCGCGCATCAAAATTGTTGATAGTGTATCGCTCAGCCAGCGACGCCTGGCGACCAGATTGTAAGCCATCATTTACCCGCGATTGTAGACAAGCTAAACTCAAATTAAAGTTACTCGCAAAGACCGGAACGTGATGGTTACTCAATCCGATAAAACTGCATTCAGCGCGGCAAGTGTTCAAGAGTCTATCCACCCAATGGATAATTTTCCTGTTCGCCAACTCAGGTTTGATTTTGACAACGTTGAGAACCACGACCCTGTATGGAGCCGAAGCAATCCAGACTTCGCGATTTTTATCAACGCCTTAGGCGTTCACGTACCTCATTTCGAACGATTTCTCGTCAAGGTGATGCGTCAGTATCGAGGTGCTCTCTCCGAGCCCAAGCTCATAGACGATATTCAACGTATTATTGGCCAGGAAGCACATCATGCTTTCAACTTTGTTAACTGGACCAAAAGATTAGCCAAGCGATACCCGGATCTCACAAGGTTGGATGAATCAGCAAAAACTTGGTTCGAGAGAGCTTTTAGCAGCAAGAGTCATCGTTTCAAAATTGGTTTTACTGCAGGCTATGAGACTTTTACCTTCCTCGGCGGCATGATCATACTCAACAGGTACGAAGAATTCATGAAAGAAGCCGACCCGACAATAAGAGCGCTATGGGTCTGGCATCAAGTCGAAGAGGTCGAGCATGGCGCGGTGGCCTTCGACTTTTATCAGGCGTTCTATCCCCATAATGAATGGTATAGACGGGGCATGGTTTGCTACGCCTACAGTCATATTGCATGGGAAACATTCAAAGCCTTCGCTCATATGATTAAGGTCGAGGGTTTTTACAAGCAACCCGGACGCGCCTTCAAAGCTTGGAAATTTTTTGCCGGTTTCGCCTGGGATCTTGCCGTTGCCGGCCTACCCGTATTCTCTCGAAAATACCATCCACGCAATCATCCCATTTGTACAAACTCACAAAATGCGCTCGCTGTCGCATGGCGCCAGTATTACGCAGAAGGGAATGATCCCCATTTGCTTAATAAAAAATCCGTAGAAGAAATGATGACCCCGTCATAAACTCAACAGGAAATAACCATGCCAGAACAACCATCAATCACGCTAGCCCGTCAGAGACTCAGTTATCTTGTTATCGCTCACGGCATGACCATCCTGCTTATTGGTCTAGCCGCCGGCGTGATGCTTATTTTCTCACTACTTGATGCTGTAACCTTATGGCCATTACCGGTCTGGGAAGTGTCGGTTCCGGGCACGACCCGTGGTTGGCAAGCTGCCCATGTTGGCGGCATCACTAACGGTGTAATGATGGCGGTAGTTGCTTTGATCATGTTAAAACTCGATCTAAGCGAACGTCATTTCAATTGGTCAGGTTGGGGAATGATCATCATGGGTTGGGGTAATACGCTGTTCTACTGGGGTGGAAATGTTTCAACCAATCGGGGTTTGTCTATCGGGGATACGCCCTTCGGACCCGGTGACATACCCGGTGCGCTTGCATTCCTTGGCGGCGGACTGGGCATGTTTATTACCTTCTACGTCATTACCGTGCTGGCTTTTGCGGCTTTTAGGAAGGCAAAGTCATTGTCTGTAGATACACTATAAAGGAAACCCGCTGCTTCGAAGCGCTTACCCAATTTTAATCCTGAGCAAGCGCCAAAGCAGCGGGTCACCTAATCTACGACACCTGTTACAGTGAGCTTATGCGTCCATTGAGGCGAAAGTTTTACCCTCCGCAACAAGCTTCTTAAGAAGCTCAGAAGGTTGCCAAACAGCATCGCCCGTTTCGTCGTAGAAGCGCTCGATATCGGCTAACACGGTGTCAAGACCCTGTGCGTCTGCGAACCACATGGGTCCACCCACGTAGGTCGGGAAGCCGTAACCATTAACGTAAACTGTATCAATGTCGCCGGCACGCAATGCATGGCCTTCTTCAAGTAACTTGGCACCAATGTTTACCAACGGATAAATACACCGCTTTAGAATTTCGTCATCGCTAAACGCTTTCTGCTTCAGCCCTGAGTCCTTTGCAACCTTGGCGACAACCTCATCTGCAATTGGGTCAGGACGTGGAGTACGGTCACCTTCAGCATATTGATAGTAGCCTTTACCGTTCTTCTGACCATAGCGACCCAGTTCACAAAGTTCATCAGGGATTCTTGCCGTAATTTCGTTGGAACCACCCACCATTTTGCGCGCTCTCCAACCCAGGTCTAGCCCAACCATGTCTGCCATGGTGAACGGCCCCATCGCCAAGCCGAAATCATAAATCACCCGATCAACGTCAGCAGGTTTAGCGCCTTCCAAAATCATCGTACTGGCTTGACGGCTGTACCCACCGATCATTCTGTTACCGATAAAGCCTGGGCAGTTACCCGCCATCACCGAAACTTTACCTAAACGCTTACCCAGTGCCATCGCCGTGCCCAGGGTTGCAGGCGACGAAGCATCGCCTCGGACAACTTCCAGCAAACGCATGACATTGGCAGGGCTAAAGAAATGCATGCCACAAACAAACTCTGGGCGCGAAGTCATGTTGGCTATCGCATCAACATCCAGACCTGAGGTATTAGTCGCCAGCAATGCGCCTGGCTTCATGACCTTATCCAGCTTGGCAAAGATTTCTTTTTTCAGATCTAGATTCTCGTAAACCGCTTCAATCACCACATCAGCATCACCCAGATCATCAAAGTTCTCAGTAGGAATGATCAATGACATTCGCTTATCCATTGCTTCCTGCGTCAACCTGCCTTTGGAAACAGTGCGTGCGTAATTCCCTTCAATAACCTTCAATCCTTTTGCAAGATTTTCTGCGTTATTATCATGTAAACGAACTGGAATGCCGGCATTAGCAAAACACATAGCGATGCCGCCACCCATCGTGCCAGAGCCGATAACAGAGCCTTTATTGATGTCAATTAGCGGATCTTCTTTGGACAAACCAGGAATCTTGTTAGCGGCTCGTTCTGCAAAGAAAATATGAATAAGCGCTTCGCGCTGGGGGTCTTGCATACAGGCCGCAAAACACGTTCTTTCAACCGCCATACCAGCATCAAAACTGTCGGCGTTAACCGCCGCTTCAACACACTTAAGAATTTGCGCCGGTGCAAATTGTCCTCGATTGGTTTTGTTCAGCTGCGCTGCAGCCTCCTCGAAAACAGCAGTATTACCCTTGTCGCCAGCGATTTTATCTGTCAGATCCCGAATTTTTCGCGTCGCACTGCCCGCTGCAACGATTTCCTCAGCATACTTGATACCTTCCTCGACAATATCCCCTTCTGCAATTCGATCAACAATGCCAAGCTTCTGCGCCTGGGGTGCCATGATCGGATCGCCAGAGACGATGGCCTTCAATGCTGCCTGAGCACCAATAAGGCGAGGTAGTCTCTGAGTGCCGCCTGCGCCAGGTAATAGCCCTAACTTCACTTCAGGCAGACCTACAGGCGCGGTTGGTGCTGCAATTCGGTAATCACAACACAACGCGGTTTCCAGACCGCCACCGAACGCCGTGCCATTGATCGCTGCGATCACAGGCTTTGTACTGTTCTCCATGATCTCTAGGGCTTCACCAAGCCCAACACCTTCGCTCGCAGCTGCGCCGAATTCACTAATATCAGCACCGGCAATAAAGGCTCTATTGAGACCAGTGATCACGACAGCTTTTACGGCTTCATCCGCCAATGCCTTAGTCATACCGTCAAACAACCCCTGTCGCACGCCAGAGGACAGTGGGTTCACGGGGGGATTATCGATGCTCAGCAGGGCTATTTCGCCCCGGGTTTCATAGTGCACGGTACCTTTCATAGGTATTCTCCGGTAAAGGTTATTTAAATTCTGGCCGGCGAGTATAACCTACAAACCAAGCGCTTCAGGCATGGCTACCTCAAATTTTACTACCTTATCGCCATGGCTCAGTACGATGAATAACCACGCCCAGACGGAGGAAAAATTTAAGCAAAAACCTGACAGACCAGAGCAGAAACTACGGCGACATTACCGTTTAACCGCGCAGAACGATCACTTAACCGAGACGCGCTGCTTGCGTTGGAACAAACTCAAGGTTGTGACGCTATCGGTGCGAAAGGCGCTCGCCGGAGATTAAGTGATTTAAACAAGGTGAGTCGGGCAAACACAAGTGACCGGTTACCCTGAGATCGCCACGGAGCCTGCCTTGACAAAATCCACAATAATTCGTTTAAGAAAGCCATACGAGGAAATATCTTTAGGACTTTCCACTGTTAATTCCATGAATCCCGATTGCTGAACTTCAACGTAGTCAATTATTTGCTCTCCCAACAGAGAAACCTCGGCACCAGATTCAACCCGGAATCCCATGCTGCCGATGAACCCGGATAACAGCACCAAAAGCCCAAACACTTGACCAAAAGATGCGGCCCTAATCTGTCTGATTTTTTTCATCTGGTTAAAGTTCATCTGCTTTGCTCCTAAAAAACACTGCGCCAGCAATAAAGGCAAAGCCAATCGCAATACTGATCATAAGTTCAACGTTCATGATGCGATCGAATATCGGGCCAATGCCACGCTCCAAATCTTTAGCCATAAAAAGTGGCGCGATATGATCACTGATGAAATCTTTCACGTGCCCGGTAGTTCCGAAGATAGCTTCCAGCAAGATCAACACCAATGGCAAACCGATGATCCAGGCAAGAGGAACAGACTTTGCTCTTGAAGATACAACAAGCACCCAAGCGTAAAAAGGCAGGCACCATAAACCAACGATCAGTAAATAGCTCGCCATCTCAAACCAGCGGGTAATAATTCCTGCCGGTGCCCAAAGGGTCGACCAAATGGGCACGTCGTACCCCAAGGCACTTAACGTGCTTACCAACAAGAGCACAAGGTGGAGCGCCATACAACAAGCAAGATATATAGCCGGTACAATAATCAGCGCTGTAATCACTTTTGACAACACAGTGGTAAAATCCGAAACCGGCATGGATTTCCAAAACAGAATACTTCGGTCTTTTCGATCCTGGTAAAGACTCATGACAAGATAAAAAATGATGACAAGCCTCAGGGTCAGTATTAGCGGGTCGGATATCGCCAGATAAACCCCGTTCAGGGCATTTCTCTTCGCAATTTCCGGCTGACGAGAAAAGTCCTGCAATCCTCGTCCCACTAGCGAGTCGAAAGTATCATCTACATTGTAAGTTTCGGTGATTTGATTACTTTTATAATTAATATCTGCATCAATGTTGACAAAATCACCACCAATCTGAAGCGCACCAATCCCCGAAATAACAAAAAAGGCGCAAAGCGATGCAACAACAATGGGTAGATAAATGAAGCTGCTTTTATTTTCCCAAATTTCTCGCCGCAGCAGGATCGTAAATTTATTCATCGGGCTGCCCTCTGTAATTTTGCAACAAACAAATCTGCGACACTCGGCACGTGTAAGTCACCCAACGGTTCCAGATAGCTGCGATCAACGTTCTCAAATATCATGCTTTTCTGACCGAGAGACTCACGAATATGAATGGGGTTCAAACCTTGGGCTTTGTCTGTTAGTTCCGGCTTCACAATCACTTCACAAAATGAATCTGCCAAATTATCCATCGGGCTATCCAAGACAATGTTTCCCTGATCTATAAACAACAGATGTGAAAGTAGCGTTTCAATCTCTTCCACCTGATGGGTGCTGATAATGATGCTGGTTTCGTGATCAAAGTAGTCGTTTAGTAACTGATCATAGAATGCCTTTCTGTAAAGAATGTCGAGTCCAAGAGTAGGCTCGTCAAGCACAAGTAAATCGACGCTGATTGACAAGATAAGCGCTAGGTGAAGTTGGGTGACCATGCCTTTTGATAACTGCTTCACCCTTTGCTTGGGAGAAATATTAGTCTCGGCAAGCATGGCTTCTGCTTTTTCCCGACTAAATCCAGCATGCACTCCTTCAATATAGTCTAGTGCCTCGGATACTTTTAACCATCGAGGCAAGACACCAACGTCCGCAATAAAACACACACGCTCCATCACATGATGCCGGCCTTTTCTTGGGTCCGTTCCTAATACTTCAAGCTCACCCTCGAATTCAGTCAATCCAAGAATGGACTTTAAGGTGGAGGTTTTCCCTGCGCCGTTGGGTCCTATCAGTCCCACGATGGAACCTTTTTCGATGGTAAAGTTGACATCATCCAGCGCTTTAAAATCGCCATAGGACTTTGTCAGCCCATTGGCTTTAACTACGTCACTCATACTTGATCTCCCTGGCTGGGTTTAGTCTCTAGGTTGCTTAACAGTTCCTGAATCGACAAATCTAATCTCTCTATCTGTTCACAAATTTGTGGCCACTCAACATTAAGAAACCTGTCCTTCTCAATCTGAGAGAGTTTTTCTCTGGCACCTTCTCTAACAAACATACCCAGACCTCTTTTCTTTTCGACCAGCTCATCATCGACAAGAATCTGAAGCGCCTTTGACACAGTGATCGGATTAATCCGATGATCGCTCGATATTTGGCGAACCGACGGGAGCGCTTCTCCATCAATAAACACACCCTCGAGAATGAGCTCGACAATGCGATCATGGAGTTGCCGGTAGATCGGGTCTTTTTCGTTCCAACTAATCTGCATAACCGTTTTGGCCATCTAGTTATTCGGTGTAGTACATTACTATAACACCAGTACCGGAGAATGCAACCCACCTGTTTCACCAGTCACAGCGTCATGGTCTGGTTAGCAGTAAAACTTGAAGTTGTTTGATTTTTTTCAGGCAGCAGCGGTGAATTCAGTTGGTGTATTTCAGCGCCGTTTTATCCGCTTCTCGGGGCAAGATGGACATCACGTCAAGCAATATGTCGGAAGTGAGTCGCATGAAACTCGCCGCCCGTTGCACGCACGAAGATGAAATACGCTATACGACCTGTTCCTCGAGCAAAGCCACAATGCGCCCAACCGAGTCCAATCGCTCAAACTCGGCCAGTTTATCTTTGACTTGATCGATCTGAGCCATCAATTCATCAAGCCCCTTCAATAAACTTGCAGGATTAAGTTCAGCCTCATCAATCACCTGACTGTAACCCTCAGCAGAAAAGATCTTTGCATTTTCGATTTGGTCACCACGGCTAACCGCCGCCGACAGTGGCACCAAAATGTGTGGTTTACGCAGGAGAATCAGCTCATAAATCGAATTCGCTCCTGCACGAGAAACAACAACATCTGCCGCAGCAAGCACATCGCCAAATTCATCCTGAATGAACTCTACCTGGCGATACCCTTTCCCTGAATCAAACGCCGCATTCAGAACTGCATTCAAATTCCCTGTCCCAACAACATGTAACACATTAAAGTTTCTGACGAGTTCTGGCACCGCTATTTCAACCTGCTGATTAACCGGTCCCGCACCGAGGCTGCCGCCGAATACGAGTAAACGGGGTTTTCCAGAGATTACCGGATAGTAATCAGCTCCACGATCAGGATCACTTCGGGTAATTGCATCTCGAACTGGAGAACCCGTTACAACTACCTTATCCGAGGGCAAAAATTTCGCGGTTTGCGGAAACGTGACACACACATATCGACAGAAAGGTGTACTTAACTTGTTCGCCAGACCGGGCGTTGTATCTGACTCATGACAGATGACAGGAATACGACACACCCAGGCAGCAATAACGACGGGGACAGTGACGAAACCGCCCTTCGAAAACACAACATCGGGTCTTACACGCAAACAAATGAGCAAGCTCTGAAAAAATCCCAGCAGAATAAATAAGGGATCAATAAAGTTCTGCCATGAGAAGTATCGTCTCAGCTTACCGGTGGCAATCGCGTGATAAGGGATACTAAGGTTTCCCACTAAATCGTATTCGATGCCAGTCTGACTGCCAACATAGTGGATATCCCATTTTTTATCGCGAAAACGTTCTATCAAAGCAAGATTAGGCGTGACATGTCCCGCTGTGCCACCTCCTGTCAGCAGGATCGTTTTCATCAAAGACCCAGAATCTGTTTTACAAATGGAATCGTCACGATTCGCTGTGCCCTCAGCGTTTCTTGGCTGAGCTTTTCAAATATGGAAACGAGCGAGCGCATATCGCGCCCCGCTCTGGCAAGAATAAAGCGGCCAACCTCGTCGGAAAACTCAAACCCGTGACCAGTCGCTTTCAGTTTGAGCGCCTGCAGACGCTCCCTGTCAGATAACCGATCAGTTTCAATGCCGACAATGCCGTTTAATCGGGTCTGAAGATCACTTAGCTGACAATCCAGCTTAGCCGCAGGACTGGAAGCAGATAGCACAAGCAGATTGTTGGTATTCAAACAATCGTTGATCAAATGAAACAACGCTTCCTGCCACGATCTATCTGCAACCACCTGGTCCACATCATCGATGCAAACGAGCTTGAAAGATTCCAGACCGCGAAGAATAGAGGCATCCAATGCTGGCAGATCCGAAAGAAAAATAGACGAAGGCTCCGCGTGACAATAAGCCTGGAGCAAATGCGACTTACCTGAACCCGCCTCACCCCAGATAAAAGCCATACCTGTCGTAAGTTGCAGGTTTTTGGCCGCATCGCCTACATAGTTCGAGAAAGTTGCGTCATCACGCAACCGGAAATCGAGTACTGCCTGTTGACCGATGTCACTCATTCCTCTGACTGCTTCGATTGACTCGAATCCGTCACCAACTGTTCGGCACCTTCGATTTCAGGCGTTGTCAGCTCAGCCATCGAGGCACTTTCCGACTCCGGCGCGTAGTACTCACTTTCTTTGTATTGGTCGTGAAGATACCTGATAAAAACCATGGTCACTGCCGCAACCGGCAGAGCCAGCAGCACACCAACAAATCCGAACAACTGACCACCCGCCAAAACAGCGAAAATCACCGCGACAGGATGCAAGCCAATGCGGTCTCCAACCAACAGCGGCGTCAGCACCGTGCCTTCAAGTAACTGGCCGATCCCAAAAACGATCGCAATGTACACCAAATAAATTAGATCGTGATACTGAAACATGGCAGCCATCGCCGCCGCGATAATCCCCACGATAAAACCAAGATAGGGAACAATACTCGCAAGCCCGGCTAGCATGCCGATTAAAAATGCCAGATCGAGACCGACAAAATACAATCCGACGGCATAAATACAACCCAGAATGAACATAATAAGCAACTGCCCGCGAAGAAAAGCGCTTAGCACCTCGTCGCATTCGCTCACGAGTCCAACTGCGGTGTTTTCCATATCACGGGGAATCATTTCTCGCACCTTCCCCACCAAAATGTCCCAGTCGCGCAGCAGATAAAAAGCGACGACAGGAATCAGCGCCAGATTTGCGATTGTGGTCAATAACACAAAGCTGGAGGCGGTCACCCGGGTTAACACCTGTCCTGCTATACCACCCGCTTGCTGCCAGTTACTGGCAAGTTTGGCCTTAAGCTCATCCAGATTTAGATCAAAAGGGTCAATGCCAAAGTTAGCCCTCAAAAAAGGGCTTGTTGTTTCCTGAAGCAACACGATGGCTTGCGGGATATTCTGTATCAACGCGGCTATCTCTTGAGCCAGTATCGGCAATAAAACAAGAATTACACCGACAATCATCAGCAGAAAAACAACAAACACGATAAACACGCCTGTGGTTCGCCCCGCACCAAGCCCCTCGAGCCTATCAACCAGCGGATCACCTAGATAGGCAAGTGCCATACCGACAAGAAACGGCATGAGTATTGGCTGCAGCAAATAAATCGAGACAAACAGACTGAAAATTGTCAGCAGTAAAAAGGTTTTCCCCAGAGTTGTCATACGCGTGCGGTGTCCTCTGCCAAAAGTGAATTAAGCAAGTTGCTACTCGTTACCCGGGAGCCACTGATAGTGCAAGAGCTCCTTTCCGCTGGCGTCTTGGCCACGATTAATCAATGCCATCTTTTCATCAAGCCGAATGATTTCCATTAACTGTCGGCTCTGGCCTTCTGTACTCAGACGGAACAGAATCTCAGAACCGATCACCTCCAGCACGGAAGAGTCAAGAACAGGCGCAAGGGATTCAAGATACCGGGTAACCGATGCATAGTGCTTGAGCGAATCTACCGCTTCCACTCTAACCATTAGACTACCCCGAGATGAATCAATGGCATAACGCGCGGCGAGCGCATCAGCCAGCTTGTTAATCACCTCTGCAACCAAGTCATTGGCATTGAAAGCCACATTGCTAAAACTGATCCACTTACCCTCAATATTCCAAGCCCAGGTGCCGGTCAATCGTTCCTGGTCTTTCTGGATTCGCCCAGTGATCACCGCATCCGGGCTGTATCGTAACGATGCGTTTTCAATGCGGCCCATGAAGGCACCCCACACTTCAGCAGTAGACAGCTTACTTGTATCTTCGAGGTCGAATATAGGATAGAGCAACGGCAAACCTCTCTGGCGCGCTTGAGCGTTCAGGGCAACGACGACATCACTTTGTTCCTGCTCAGCAAGCATGCGACGTTCGACACCATCACTTTCAGCAACCCAGAGCAATACGCTGGGTCTATTGCTACCCCAGACGGGATAACCTGCTTGCCGCACGAGTTGAGCAATGCTCGAGGGCTCGAACTCGATGCGCAGATTGTGCGCCGGCACAAGCTCGCCGCCAATCTGAAAACTTCGATCGGTGGTCTCGTAACTGTATTGGTAGTAGTAAGACTCAGGCCGTTTTAAGGCGCTCACCACTATCGGGCTCGTTTCTATTTGCTGATTACCAGACACCCTAATCAACACCTGCAGCAACCCAGCCTGCGCGCCTCTCTTAAGTTGAATAGCATCTTGAGAAGACACCAGCACCTCGGCGGTGTAGAGATCATCAACGGGTACTGCATGGACTGGCTGGGTTAGCAGCAATAGCGTGATGCAGCCTAACAGCCATTTCCAGGGTAAGTGACGCCCACCCGGTCCAAAACCAATGCCTATCGAGGAACTTTTGCTAATTTTTAGGATCACTATTATTCATACCCAAATATTTCCAATTCTTGGCATCTCGGCCCTGAATACGCATAGAATGCCGGATTGTCATAGACTCGAAGAGGATTTACAAGATAAGTATGCTGACACCAACGCTAAATTATCGAGTCGCCAGCGCGGCTTGCCTGCTATTTCTCTTTATATTTGCAATCGATCAGGCAAATGCAGAACCTGTGCCTTTCCGAGCGACCTACAAAGCTGATTACAAAGGTCTTCCTGTCAGCGCAACTGGCATCAGAGAACTTACCAAACTTGGCGAAAATCGCTTCTTGTTATCATCCACGGCAGAATCGTTTTTCGCTTCCATCGTCGAACAATCAGTCTTCCAGCTGGATGAAAACGACAACGCCATGCCTCTGGAATACCAATATCACCGCAAGGGTATCGGCAAGAACAGACACACTGTGCTGGCGTTCGACTGGGAAAATATGAAGGTCGAGAATCAAGTGCCTGAGAAAAGCTGGAATATGGAAATAGATCTTGGCGTATTCGACAAGCTTCTATACCAGTATCAAATGCGAACAGATCTCAAACAAGCACAAAACAAAGACCAATCCTGGCCTGCTCTTACCTATGACGTCGCAGACAAAAGAAAACTCAAGCGATATGATTTTGAGATCCTTCAGGAGGAAACGGTCAAAACAGGTATAGGTAACCTACAGACACTGAAGATCACCCGCAAACGACCGGCAGGCGACAGTAGAAGCACCATTTTTTGGCTGGCTCTGGACTATGATTTTATGCTGGTGCGTTTTCAGCAACTCAAAGATGATGGCAGTGGCTTCGAGTTGCTACTTTCAGACGCTGAGTTTGACGGCAAAAAAATCGAAGCCGACTAGGTTTTTGGCAGCGTCACGCCGGTTTGCCCCTGATATTTGCCACCCCGGTCTTTATAAGAGGTCTCACAAACTTCGTCAGACTCAAAAAACAGCATTTGAGCCACACCCTCGTTTGCATAAATCTTTGCAGGCAGCGTGGTCGTGTTTGAGAACTCAAGCGTGACGTGTCCTTCCCACTCAGGCTCCAGCGGCGTGACGTTTACAATAATGCCACACCTCGCGTAGGTTGATTTACCCAGACAAATTGTCAACACACTCCTAGGAATCTTGAAGAATTCAACGGTTCGTGCGAGCGCAAATGAATTTGGCGGGATGATACAAACATCGCTTTTCACATCGACAAAACTTTTCTCATCGAAGGCTTTTGGATCTACAGTCGCCGAATGAATGTTTGTAAAAACCTTGAACTCATCACTACAGCGCACATCATAGCCGTAACTCGAGGTACCATAGGAAATTATTCTGTCACCGCCAGACTCCCTTACCTGGCCCGCCTCGAAGGGCGAAATCATGCCATTGTTCTCCGACATTCGGCGTATCCACAGATCAGACTTAATCGACATTCGTATTCCTGTAAACCTAAAGTGAGCGCATCATACTGATGCGGTGGTTAGTCGTCCAGAATCTGTATTTTTGGCCCCTGATTACCGGCGCTATTTGTCAGCTCTGACATTTTTTCATCGACCTTAGCCGCTATGTCGCGGAAGGATTTGGCTGCAGATCCATCGGGATCACTAATCACCGTTGGTTTACCCCCATCCGATTGCTGTCGCACAGACAAAGACAGTGGCAATTTGCCCAAAAGATCAATCTGGTATTCTTCCGAAATAGAAAGCCCACCGCCTTCGCCAAAAATGGCTTCCTCATGTCCGCACTGACTACAGACGTGGGTGCTCATATTTTCAACCACACCGAGTATAGGCACCTCGACCTTGAGGAACATTTCGATGGCTTTTCGGGCATCTAGTAATGCAATGTCCTGCGGTGTTGTCACAATCACTGCGCCAGCAAGCGCGGTATTCTGAGACAGCGTCAACTGAATGTCACCGGTTCCGGGCGGCATATCCACAATAAGATAATCAACATTTTGCCAATAGGTTTGTGATATCAGTTGCTGAAGCGCACCGCTCGCCATGGGCCCACGCCACACTGCTGGCGTGCGATCGGAAGCGACAAAACTCATTGACATGCACTGAACGCCATTCGCCATGACGGGCATGATAGCGTTCTCAGTGACTTCCGGCTTTGTGCCGGATGCAACGCCCATCATCAGCCCCTGGCTGGGGCCATAAATGTCCGCATCCAACAAGCCAACGGTATGACCTGCAGCTTGCAGAGCCAAGGCAAGGTTTGACGATACAGTAGACTTACCCACGCCGCCTTTTCCGGAACCTACGGCGATAATGTGGCGCACACCGGGTAACTTTAACTTGTTTATAGTTTCACTATTGATAGCTTCACTCCTGTTATCTTTACTGTAATCCTGAACTTGTATTAATGGGTTGTCCCACCATCTCTGACCAACTCCGCCAGCGTTTCACGCGAAAAATCATACTCTGTTTGACAAAATTCGCAGTGCATTGAAATTGTCCCGAGATCATCAAAAAGATCCTCAAGTTCAGCCGGATCAAGCACAACCAGTGCGCCAGCAGTTCTCTGCGCACTACAACTGCATTGAAATATCACATCCTCGGTTTTCATTAACCGAATCGTTTCCTCACCATATAATCGCTGAAGCAGTACCTGACCCTCAAGCGAAAGCAGCTCATCAGGTTTTACCGTCTGCCCGAGGATCAGATGGTGATCCCACTGGGCGGCTCTTGATTTCTTATCAGGCACCTCTTGCACGGGGAGTTGTTGCAATAAGAAACCCGCTGCATTAACCCCATTCGCAGCTAGCTTTACTGAAGTTTCCAACTGCTCTGATTGCGCAAAATAATGGGCTAGACACGTCTCCAAGCTATTTCCAACCAGTGGCACAACGCTCTGGTACTGTTCGCCGTCTATAGGATCAACCGTGACCACCAGCGTACCTTTTGCGAAAAGCATCGAGAAGTCATCGTCGGCTGAAATATCAGGTCCTGTCGCGCCTTCTTCCGCGAGACGGGCGATGCCGCGAATTTTCTTATCATGGGTAGCTTCTACCATTAATAGCGGTATTTTTCCCTGACTTCTGATTTGTAACACAAACCGTCCTTTGTACTTAATGGTTCCGCTCAGCAGCACACTCGCAATGAGAAATTCACCGAGCAGGTCAGCTACTCGTTCGGGGTAATCATGCACTCTGAGAATCTCACGATAACTTTCATCCAGCCGGACAAAATCACCACGGATATCGGTATCTTCAAAGATAAATCTCAATGAAGTTTCCTGCGACATTTTTTCTTTCCTTAACCAAAACACGGGGGACTATTCGGAGCGGCATTATAACGAGATTAAGAGGAAGGCGAGCCATTTAACGGAGAAAAACCTTATTTAAGATGAAATTAACCCGCCGCATCAGTATATTTAGCACCCTCGAAAAGACACAGATCCGTTCCCATGGAAAAACGTAAGATTCTCGTGACCAGCGCCCTGCCAAATGCAAATGGCTCAATACACCTTGGTCACATGCTGGAGCATGTTCAAACGGACATCTGGGCGAGATTTCAGCGCCTTCGGGGCAACCAGTGCATCTATGTCTGTGCTGATGATACGCACGGTACGGCAATCATGCTGAAAGCTGAGGAACTCGGGGTCACACCGGAAACGCTCATCGCTGACATAAAACGCGAACACGAACAGGATTTTCAAGGGTTTCTCGTTAGCCATGACAACTATCACTCAACCCATTCTGACGAGAATCAACATTACTCATCACTGATTTACAATCGGCTGAAAGCAGCAGGGCAGATTAAAACGCGGTCCGTCAATCAATTATATGATCCAGAAAAAAACATGTTCCTGGCGGATCGTTTTATCGTCGGCACTTGCCCCAAATGCAAGACCCCAGATCAATATGGCGATAATTGTGAAGCTTGCGGTGCCACCTACGACGCGACCGACCTGATTGACCCAGCATCTAAAATATCAGGCGCAACACCCGTATTAAAAGAATCGACGCATTTTTTCTTCGCGCTCTCTAATTTTACTGATTTCCTGAGCGAGTGGACTCGTAGCGGCACCCTACATCCACAAGTCGCAAACAAGCTGGCGGAGTGGCTGGACGCAGGACTGCAGGATTGGGACATCAGTCGCGACGCGCCTTATTTTGGGTTCGAGATTCCCGGTGAATCTGGCAAATACTTTTATGTTTGGCTAGATGCACCTATCGGATACATGGCTTCATTCCAACACTATTGCGATCAGCAAAGCGGAGACGACGCCCCAGTATTTGACGACTACTGGAAGACAGACTCGACATACGAGGTGCACCACTTCATTGGCAAAGACATCATCAATTTCCACGCCCTGTTCTGGCCCGCCATGTTGAGCAAAGCTGACTTCCGCACGCCGACACGGGTGCATGCGCATGGTTTTATTACCGTGGATGGACAGAAGATGTCTAAGTCACGCGGCACATTTATCAATGCAAAAACCTATCTTGAGTTTCTCGATCCTGAATATTTACGCTATTACTTCGCGACAAAGCTGGGCAATGGCATAGATGATCTGGACATCAATCTCGAAGATTTTGTCACCAAGGTGAATTCAGATCTCGTCGGCAAGGTTGTGAATATCGCGAGTCGCTGCGCCGGATTCATCAACAAACAGTTCGACGGAGAATTGGCTAGCGAGCCGACTACAGGATTAGTCGAAGAGATACTTAACGAGCGAGACAACATTGCACAGCTGTATGAACAGGATGAATTCAGCAAAGCCATGCGCCAGATTATGGCGATGGCAGACAAGGCGAACCAGTACATCGCCGAACATCAGCCCTGGGCGATGATCAAGGACCCAAACAAAAGAACCGAGGTGCAGCAAGTTTGCTCCGACGGCATCAATATGTTCCGTGCACTGATGATCTATCTAAAACCCGTGCTGCCGTCACTTGCGTCACGCGCAGAACATTTCCTTAACGTTTCGCCTCTGGTCTGGGACGACCTGGCCACACCATTGGGAAGTCACAAGCTGAACAAGTTCAAACCTATACTTGCAAGACTGGAGTCAAAAGATGTGGCAAAACTGGTCGAAGCTTCGACCCAATCGACGCCGGAACAAAAGCCCAAAGTCAGTGAGCCTAAAACCGAACCAACAGAGCAGTACATTTCAATCGACGATTTCAGCAAGATCGATTTGCGAGTTGCGAAGGTCATCAATGCGGAACATGTTGAAGGTGCTGATAAGCTGCTACAGCTAACACTCGACATCGGCGATGAAAAACGCAATGTTTTTTCGGGCATAAAAAGTGCGTATCAGCCGGAATCGCTCATTGGCAAGCACGTTGTTCTGGTCGCCAACCTCGCCCCTCGTAAAATGAAGTTTGGTGTCTCCGAAGGCATGGTGTTGGCGGCAGGACCTGGCGGCAGCGATATTTTTCTTGTGGAAGCAGACAACGGCGCGCAGCCCGGAATGGCGGTTACCTAAGCCTAAAAACAAGCCATGCCCGATTTCATACAAGCACCTCTGATCATTCTTTTCAGCACCATCTTTATCAACAATTTTGTCATGGTCCAATTTCTAGGCCTGTGCCCATTCATGGGCGCTTCTCAGAAATTTGAAAGTGCAATCGGCATGGCGGCTGCCACGACCTTCGTCTTAACGATAGCGTCCGCGGCAAGCTATCTGGTCGAAACCTACCTGCTCGTTCCGCTGAATCTGGAATACCTCAGAATCATCACTTTTATTGTCATCATTGCATCACTGGTGCAGTTCGCTGAAATGGTGATCAAGTCGACCCAACCGTTACTACATCAGGTACTTGGCATTTTTATTCCGCTCATAACGACGAACTGCGCGGTACTCGGTGTCGCTCTGCTAAACGTCAGACAGGCACATTCTTTTTACGAGTCGGTTATCTTTGGTTTCGGTGCAGCTCTCGGTTTCTCAATCATACTGATCATGTTCGCAAGCATGCGCGAACGTCTTGAATCAGCCAACATTCCTCTGCCGTTCCAAGGTGCAGCCATACACATGATCACCGCTGGTCTTATATCGCTGGGCTTTATGGGCTTCACGGGAATGGACTAATGGATCTTGTATTGAACGAGTTTACCGAAGTTATTTTAGGTGTGTTCACGATTGCGCTACTTGGCGGGGCCACAGCATACCTGTTGAGTTTTTCAGCCAGACGTTTTCAGTCTGACACAGACTCTGTCGTCGGGGATATCAACCGGTTGTTACCCCAAACGCAGTGCGCGCAATGTGGCTTCCCCGGGTGCCTTCCTTACGCCGAGGCAATCGTCACTGGCGAAGCAATTAACCTCTGCCCTCCCGGTGGTCAGGACACCGTCAAGGCGCTAGCGAACCTACTGGGTCGTGAACCGCTGCCGTTAGAAAATGACACGCAACACGAAGCGGCAACTATTGCTCGCATACGGGAGTCCGAATGCATTGGTTGTACACTCTGTCTGCCCGCGTGTCCGGTAGATGCAATCATCGGCGCACCACAACGATTACACTCCGTCATTGAACAGCACTGCACTGGTTGCGACCTCTGCCTTGAACCCTGTCCTGTCGATTGTATTGACATGATCCAAGTAACAGAAGCGAGCGCTCAAGACATCGTAGGCACAGTAATGCTAGCGGAAGAATCACTCAAACAGGACGTGTCAACAACCGAGTGTATTGGGTGTGATCTCTGCGAATTAAGATGCCCGCGCGATCTTGCCCCTCAAGCTTTGTATTGGGAAAGAAAGTCTATCGACCGTCTGGAAGCGATAGGGCTGAATGACTGCATCGAATGTCAGCTTTGCGACAAGGTTTGTCCAAGCCAATTGCCCCTCACGCAAATATTTACCGATGCAAAGGCATTAAGTAGGCAAAGGAAAACTGAATTTGCTGAAGCCGAACGTCTTAAGAGACGACATCAAAAACACCAGGCCAGGGAATTAACGCGAACGCAAAACCTCAGGTCTCGTCCTAGCAAATCTGATCGCAGCGCCATTCTTCAATCTTTAACAAAACAGCATAAAGACGCGGCGGAAATGAGGTCAGGTAAATGAAAAACACGACCCAAAATCTGATGATTCAAGTTTTGCTGGCGCTACTGCCCGGCATTATAACGCTGACCTGGTTCCTTGGCCTCGGCGTCCTCATCAATCTTTTTGTCGCCATTATCGTTGCATTGATCGCTGAGTTTATTTTGCTATCCCTGCGTGATCCTTCGACTTCCGGTCAATATTCAGGTGCATCCATCAAGTCTCAGTTAACAGACGGTAGCGCAATTGTCACTGCGTCACTGATCGCTGTTTGCTTACCACCTTACCTTTCGATATGGCTGGTCGCTGCCGGTGTGCTTTTTGCGATCATTTTCGGTAAACACATTTATGGCGGACTTGGACATAATGTCTTTAATCCAGCGATGGTTGGTTTTGCCCTCTTAATACTTTCTTTTCCGCTGGCGATGTCGCAGTGGCCCGTCATCGATAGCACCGGCCCTGATATCGCCGTTTTGATACAAATCAAATTGGGATTACTGGCAGTGCCTGATGGCATTACCGCTGCAACACCGCTGGATATTGTCAAATTCCGGGGTAGTCAGACCATTGACGAAGTGTGGTTACCGAAATATGGTTTTAACAGCCTCGCCGGTGTTGGGTGGGGGTGGATTAGCGTTGCTTTCCTGTTGGGCGGTTTGTATCTGTTAAAAAATAGAGTCATTCAATATCATGCGCCGGCTTCACTGCTTTTGACACTCACGCTACTGTCCATATTCTTCTACGACAGCGGTAGCTCGGACAGCCTCGGTTCACCTTTATTACACCTGTTCTCATGCAGCACAATGTTCGCTGCATTCTTTATCGTGACTGACCCGGTTTCATCTCCTAGCGGGACCGCTGGACAGATCATCTTCGGCGCAGGCGTTGGCATCATCACATTTATTATACGAACCGCAGGCGCTTACCCCGAGGGCATTGCTTTTGCTATTTTGCTCATGAACGCAGCAGCACCACTGATAGACCGACTTAGACTGGCGCCACCAGCATTGTCCTCGCTATCTGGGAGAGGTAAAAGTGAGTAGTCATAAAAAGCCATTAATCACTTTCATTGTCCTTGCCGCCTTCTGTGGGCTGTTAGTGTCCATGAGCAACCTTTTATCTCGCGACAGGATTCTGGAGAATCAAATCCGATTTGCGCAAAAGCAACTCATTGAAATTGCGAACGACCCAAAGACTGAATTGTTTGAAATCGAGACCGACGTCTATCAACTTAGATCTGGGGCGGAAATAACCGGCGTTGTCTTTAGACAATCAACCAGCAAAGGTTATAACGGAAATATCACATTCTGGCTTGGGGTTAACACCGAAGGAGAAATACTCGGCGTCCGCGTCATCTCGCACAAGGAAACACCGGGGCTAGGCGATAAAATCGAAACCGGTGTTTCAGACTGGATACACACGTTTGCGGGCAAGAGTCTTGCAAACCTGCAGGAAGCAGATTGGGCCGTCAAAAAAAACGGCGGTATATTTGATCAATTTAGCGGTGCAACAATCACACCAGCTGCGGTCATTGAAGGCGTAGAAACGGGGTTAGTTCATTTCGAAAGCCGATCCTCCATCTGGGCCGGTTCAACAGGACAATTAATCGACCCAACCACGGAAACGTTAAACACGGGTGAAAATAATGAGCACTGATTACCGCGGGCTTGCCGCTGACGGTCTCTGGCTAAAAAACCCCGCGCTTGTACAATTGTTAGGGCTTTGCCCACTGCTAGCCGTTTCGACGACGCTGGTGAATGGCACCATCCTTGGTATCGTCACTTTATTTGTGCTGACAGCTTCTAACCTGCTGATCAGTCTCGTCAAAGACTTTTTAGACGAGCGAATTAGATTGCCATTACAGATTATGGTTATCGCGACCTTTGTCACCTGCGCCGACCTTGCGCTGCAGCACTGGTTGTTTGAGATTCATCAACGGATTGGGCTGTTCGTCGCATTAATTGTCACAAATTGTACTGTTCTTGCTCGCGCGGAAAGTTTTGCCAGTCGCAATCCAATCAGGGCAAGCGTTGTCGACGGATTTATGATGGGCACAGGTTTTCTCCTTGTCATCATGCTGTTGAGTGGCATCAGGGAAATACTAGGACAAGGCACCTTGTTTCAAGGCCTGGCGCTCGTCTTTGATCCTCAGATATTTGGTATCACCGATGCAGACCTGGTGATACGCTTTAACTTCGATGGGTTACTGCTGGTGATATTACCACCCGGTGCTTTTCTCACCTTTGGATGCCTTTTGGCGGCTAAAAACTGGCTAATGCAACATGAATAAAGACAAGCGTTATCAAATTTTGGCAAAGCTTCGAGATGAAAATCCAACGCCAACAACAGAACTCGCGTACTCATCAACCTTCGAACTGCTAATTTCTGTTTTGCTGTCCGCACAGGCAACCGACGTGAGCGTCAACAAGGCAACGAAAGGGTTATATGAAGCAGCAAACACCCCCGCAGAAATGTTAGCGCTAGGGGAAGCGGGCGTGAAAAATTTCATCAAGACAATAGGTCTGTTTAATACCAAGGCAGCGAATGTCATCAAAACCTGTCGGATATTGGTAGAAGTGCATGATTCCGTTGTACCGGATAACCGCAAAGATCTCGAAGCCCTTCCGGGCGTCGGCAGAAAAACAGCAAATGTGATTTTGAACACAGCATTTGGTCAACCGACGATGGCGGTAGACACTCACATATTCAGATTATCAAACAGGATCAACTTTGC
>CAJXBG010000028.1 GCA_913050215.1 uncultured Gammaproteobacteria bacterium | reverse complement strand
ACCCACACGGGAACCCACAATACGGGGACCCAAAATAACGGGACTCACAGTAACGCGAGTCGGCTTACAAACCTCGGCATCGGATTAATGATCATCCTCAGCGTTGCTATTGGCTTATACGCGATCGCCTTTCAGACCGGCATACTGGGATCTCCAGAGATTCAGGCTAAGTTCGCAGAGTGGCCTGTTTTTTCCTCCATGCACATCATTGGTGGCGCAGTTGTCATTATCACCGGAGGATTTCAGTTTTGGCCTAGATTGCGAACAGATCACATTAATTTTCACCGCTGGCTCGGGCGAATTTATCTGTCGTTTGTTCTCGTGGGAGGCGTTGGCGGCCTTGTGATCGCACCGAGATCCGATGGCGGCCTTGTTGCCCACTTTGGTTTCGGCATGCTAGCGGTCGTTTGGCTATTCAGCGGTTGGCAGGCCTATATTAGTATCCGCAGAGGCGACATTGCATCGCACCGCGCTTGGATGATGCGTAATTATTCAATGACCTTCGGCGCAGTCATGTTACGCGTCTATCTTGGATTGTTCGCCGCTGCCGGTGTCGATTTTGTCGATGCCTATCCGACGGTCTCATGGATAGCCTGGGTGCCCAACCTCATACTGATCGAATGGTATCTCGCCTTGAAGGCTGCGAAACGTGTAACAACCTGAGCACGCTACCCGGTTTCGGCATCCAACCCGTCTCATTCACGTTCTTGTCTTGCACAATTGCTACTTGCGGTGATACAACAATCATTCAAATACCCAGGAGCAAGTAAGATGATTGATTTTGAGATCCCTGAAGAGACGAAGGCGGTCCGCAACAAGGTGCGCAAATTTGTTCAGGAAGAAGTTATCCCAGCGGAGGAAAACTGCACCGCTGACAACTTTGACTTTGTTCTCGCAGAACTGAGAAACAAGGCCAGGGGTCAGGGACTCTGGTGCCCCTTTGTACCAGTAGAACACGGAGGTATGGGTCTTCGGCCATTAGCAAACGCGCTGGTTCAAATGGAACTTGGCGAAAGCTTTCTTGGCGCGCTTTCCATGAACACTCAGGGACCCGATGATGCGACGATGCTTACCCTGCTGGAACATGGCACCGAGCACCAGCGAGAGAAATTTCTGATTCCACTACTTAACGGTGAGAAACGCATTTGTTATTCCATGACCGAAAAAGCCGCAGGGGCAGATGCGACGGGCATGCAAACCACGGCAGAACTCGATGGTGATGAATGGGTTCTTAATGGCGAGAAATGGTTCAGTTCATCCGCCAGCGTTGCAGATATTGCCGTGGTCATGGCGAAGACAAATCCAGAAGCACCCCGGCATGAGCAATACAGTACATTCATCGTTGAACTGCCAAACCCGGGTTATCAAATAGTACGTAATATTGAGACTATGCAACCCCATACAGAGCTTGGGCTCAAACTTGGCGGGTCACATTCTGAGATCATTATTGACGATCTGAGGGTGCCGCGTGAGAACATTCTTGGCGGTCAAGGACAAGGGTTCAACATGGGCCAACATCGGCTTGCCTACGGACGATTGCGACATGGCATGCATAACGTTGCCATGGCACAAAGAGCGCTTGATCTTGCGGCAGGACATGTCACTCAGCGTGAAACCTTTGGCAAACGTTTGGCGGATCGCCAGGGCGTCAGGTGGATGATGGCGGATTGTGCCGCAGAGATATATAAAGCCCGACTGATGCTGTTACACATTGCATACAAAGCAGAGAAAGGCGAAGACTTGAGGCAGGAAAACGGCATCGCCAAAGTGTTTCTCGCCCATATGGTTCACCAGGTCGTTGATACAGCAATACAGTTACACGGCGCATTGGGTTACAGCCAAGATACACCGCTCGCGCGTTGGTATACCGGCATCCGCTCGCAAAGGCTTGTCGACGGTCCGGATGAAGTGCACCGCTGGCGCACCGGTGCCAACGTCATCAAGGCTTTCGAAGAGCATGGGACAACGGCCTCAGCCTGCGGTGGTGAATTGTTCGAATAAGGGAAGTCTATTCCTGATGTAAACAAAAGCCGCTGTCGATTATTGGCAGCGGCTTTTCTGTTTGGCGGCTTCTCTTTCGCTGCTTCTGTTTAACGGCTTCTGTATGACGGCTTCTGTATGACGGCTATGACCAGAAACCTTCCAGAGTCTGCTGACTCAAGACAACGCTACCCTTTGGCGACTCAAATTCCAGACTGAAATCCGGCGCACCCTGAACAAAATCCACACCTTCGGTCTCACTAATCACTTTTCCAAGCCTCGGATCGGTATGTGTAATCGTGAGTGAGACAAATTCTCCAGCAACAGGATTAGCACCCGCTGGGTGCGGGCAAGCCAGCCAATCAATAAAAAATGGCGCAAAGCCCTTCAAGTCATGGTGGCGCAAATTCATAAGCTGCCAGTTGAGCATTAATCCGTCAGGCTGTTTTCGTGACATATCAAAAGGCATCGCCGTCTCAAAACCATGTAGGTTTCCAGCCATCTGATCCAGAATACCGGACCTGATAGCCCAGGCCAGCACTTGATTTTCTTTGAGCGTTGCGATTCTTTGGCCCAAATTACCCGCCTGTTGCGGGGACTGCTTATCGATTTGAGCCGGATCAGGACTGATGAGTTCGAGATACACGGAATTACCCAGAGAAGCCAGCGCATTATGCGTCCCACCGCCTAGATGCGGACCACCATAGGCGGGTCTACACCCGGTCAAATCCGCAAAGGCTTCAATGGCCAGATCTAGGTCCGGATGCGCAATTACAATATGATCAAGTTGGTTCATCATGGTCCTCACATTAGCTAGCAAATATTAGCACGAGCACCTTAGCCCAGCTTAGCGTCTAGGGGTATCACGATGTATGCCAAACACCTGTCGGATGCCTATCTGTCTGTCGTAAGTGTCATCCTCTCCAAAATTTATAAACGCGTTCTAAAAACTTTATAACGCGTTTATATTTTGATATTGTTCTACTTTAACGAGGTATTCTGACCTTTGAGTAAACGAGAACAGAACAAAAACGACAAACGCGGTCAAATCATCAAGGCTGCGCGCGAGCTGATGAGGATCCGAAGTTCGACCGGCTTTTCAATGCGCCAACTTGCTGATGCCTCCGGGGTAAGTCTGGCCACCCCTTACAATCTCTTCGGCTCGAAACAAGGGATTATTTCAGCGGTCATGGACACTGATCTCGATGATTTTAAAGACCGCCTACTATCTATCGACAGCAACCCGATTGATCGCATTTTTAATCTAGTCTCCGTCTCGTCGCAGCTTTTCGCTGAACAACCTAATTACTATAAGACCGGGGCCCTCGCGTTGAACCGTGAAACCGACAAGGCGCTTAAAAGCAACTTTGGTTTGCCTCGACAAGCACTCATGAAGCATCTTGTTCAACAAGCTATCCAACACGAGTACATATCACCCCGTATGAATGCGGACTCATTATCGATCACGCTTAGCATGCAATTTTATAGCTGGATACAGCTCTGGGCTAACGATCAGATCACATTGAAAGAACTAGAAACGCGAGGACACTACACGTTTGCCGTGACCCTCGCAGGCGCAGCAACAGAGGCCGCTAGAGAAGCGCTTCTGGATCAGATCATACAACTACAAGAGTCTCTGCCAGAAAGTCGCGGAGATTCAGTCAATTTCAGACGACACGAACGCATGGGGTAACAAACATGAAAACCGTTAGAAAATCTATTTTTCCCGAGGCCGAAGACACCTGGGCTTCGATAGCCGCAAGAGAATTGACGGATACTAGTCAGGAAGACGCGGTTGCAAAAATTCAAAGCTGGAATCTGCACGTATTCGCGCGCAGGGCGCCGGACGACGATGCACCCAGAGCAGGTAACCCTATCTTGCCCAGTGATGTCATTTTCCTTGAAGCCCCGCTAACCGCATGAGCAAGCCGACAATTAGAGCGGTTCGACTCGCCGCCGCACACGAAGGCATAGCGGAGATGGTTTTAGAAATTGAATTTGAAAACGGCAGCGCATCAGAGGTCAGTTTGGATCATGCCAGTGGTCTCGCGCTCATGAAGGATTGCGACGCTGAAACAGCTGAGGACCTGATCGGTCATAGCTGGGAAAAAGTTCGAGATGCGCTCACATCCGCGTACAACAGATATTAGGAGAAAAATACCATGTTAGACATGATTATCAAAAACGGTCAGATCATCGATGGAACTGGCGCATCAGCATACAACGCTGACGTCGCGATCAAAGATGGCAAGATTGTGGAAGTGGGTCAAATTGACCAGCCTGCGGCACGAGAGGTGGATGCAAACGGACTGGTTGTCTCACCGGGATTCATCGATCCTCATACCCACTTCGATGCTCAACTGCTTTGGGACGGCGCAGCCAAGCCGGCCATCGAACATGGCGTCACAACCATCGTTCCCGGCAATTGCTCATTGTCACTCGCGCCCTTAAAAGCTGAGCACCGAATGAAACTCGTCGGCATGTTCAATCAAATCGAGGAAATGCCGCATATCGCGTTTGAAGAAGGCGTTGAATGGAATTGGGAAACGTTTGATGAATTTGTCCAACGCATTAAGCAAGACCTGATGATCAACGTCGCCCCGCTCGTCGGTCATAGCGTTTTGCGTCTGTGGGTCATGGGCCAGGCATCGATGCATCGACAAGCAGATGAAACAGAGATCGCCGATATGCAGAAATTACTGCGCGAATGTCTAGATGCGGGCGCAATAGGCTTGTCTACCAGTTTTGTAGACATGGATGAGCGACTACAACCGGTTCCAAGCCGATATGCGACGCCTCATGAATTAGACGCACTGTGTGAGGTGCTCAAAGAATACGATCGTATCTTGCAGGTTGTTCACGAGTTCTTTGATACCGACCTCACCATTGCCCGTATTGATCAACTCGCAGACCTCAGTCGAAAACACGATATCACGACAACGCTTTCACCCTTATTTGTAAATGCAGACAACTTTGATGGCGTTGATCGGATAATGTCTCGCATCGACGAGCAAATGGATGCAGGCGCAAGAGTCTGGCCTCAGGTACAAACGCGCCCAATAGATATCAGTTTTTGTTTCGCGATACCAAGCCTACTTTTCATGCGACTACGCACCTGGTACTCGGTGATTCGTTTCGGTACGGTCGAAAGCATCGTGGCAGCATTTAAAGATAAGGACCAACGAGCGAAAATGGTCGCGGAAGCGCAACCCATGATGAAGTTATGGCAAGGGTTGATTCTGAGGCAAGTAAAAACCGAGGCCAATCAACAGTACGTCGGAAAAACGCTGACGCAAATTGCAGAGTCACGCGGCACTGATGCTTTAAACGTCATGATTGACCTTTCCTTGGAAGAAGATCTGGACGCGCATTTTCTGGCTGCTGACATGGGCCACAACAATGATGCCAAAGTTGGCTCGCTGCTTACTCATCCCAATGTCATGATTGGCGCAAGCGATGGCGGCGCGCACATCCTTTCTTTCTCTACCTACGGCGATACCGGCTACCTGTTCAGCCGCTTTGTGCGAGAAACTCCGACCATGTCACTCGAAGCCGCGGTTAAGAAAGTGACTGCAGACCCGGCTGAAATTTGGGGTATTCAGGATCGCGGGCTCCTGAAGCCTGGCTATGCAGCCGACATCACGATCTTTGACGCGAAGACGATAGATCGTGGCGAGGAATACTATGTCCAGGACGTACCAGGCGATGGTTATCGATATGTACGCGACAGTATCGGCGTCAACACCGTGGTCATTGGCGGTGATATCGCCTACACGCATGCAGAGGGATATACCGACGCCGCCAACGGACAAATTATAGGAGGGCGTGCATGACTAACCACGGGGCAATAAAACAGAGACGCGTCGACACTAATGGCATTACGCTCAACATTGCCGAACAGGGGGATGGTCCTCTTGTCATTCTACTTCACGGTTTTCCTGAATCCTGGTATTCATGGAGACATCAGTTCGAGCCAATCGCCAACGCGGGTTACCATGTTGTTGCACCGGATATGCGCGGTTATGGCAAAAGCGATAAACCCGACGAAATCCTCGCTTACAACCAAGTTGAAGTTGTGAATGACATCATTGGCCTGATACCGGCGTTAGGCCACGAGACGGCTGTCGTTATTGGTCACGACTGGGGCGCGCCCACCGCATGGAGCACGGCCTTATTTCATCCGGATAAAGTTTCAGCCGTCGGCGCGCTATCTGTGCCTTTTAGTCCTCGCGCCGAAGCACCCCCACTGGATACGCTGAAAGCGATTTTTAAAGACATGTTCTTTTACCAACTCTATTTCCAGGAACCCGGCGTCGCAGAAGCCGAATTAGAACAAAATATTAAGCAAGCGCTGCGCAAGTTCTACCATATGGCTTCAGGCGATGTAGATATTTCTGAATTTTCACCAAGACCTGCTGATGCAGACCTGCTTTCAGATACACCAGACCCGGGCAAACTGGGTAGCTGGTGCTCTGAAGAAGATCTCGACTTTTATACCGCCGAATTTACCGCCAGCGGGTTTCGAGGTCCGCTAAACTACTACCGTAATCACAACCTTACATGGCAACTTACCGAAGGTGCGCCTCGTCAGATCACTCAGCCAGCAATGTTTATGGCGGGACAAAAAGACGGTGTCATTATGATGGCCGCAGAGGCACTCAAAGCCATGGACAAGACCGTACCCAACCAGGTTCTGCATGAACTCATTCCGGATTGCGGTCATTGGACCCAACAGGAAGCACCTGATGCCGTCAATAAGGGAATTTTGAAATTTTTGGAGCAAGTTTAATGAGCGAATCTGTAGTCATCGTCGGCGCAGGAATCACCGGTTTGTGCACCGGTCTGGCACTCGCGAAAAATGGCCATCCGGTCACGCTAGTTGAAAGAGATGCACCGCCGCCGGCAGGAGATGTCGACGAAGCTTTTTTCCAATGGAATCGACGCGGTGCCGCGCAATTTCGACATCCACACGCTTTTCTTGCGGCGATGAGCAATCTGCTTGAAAACAGCTTCCCGGATTTAATCGAGGAATTCTGGCATGCCGGCGCCCGGAAAATAACCTTCAAAGATATGTTACCTCCCGAACTTGAATCAGAATACGTTGCTGAACCCGGCGACGAGAAACTATGGTTGTTGATGTGTCGCCGGGCGACCATGGAAACTGTTTTCCGCCGCTATGCTGAGCGCTCCAATCTGACCATACTGAGCGATACGCAGGTCACTGGCACACTGATAGAAAAAGCTGACGATATGATCGACGTGAAAGGCATCAAGGTTAGAAACCGGGATGGCGAAGACACTGAGATTCATGCTGACATAGTGATCGACGCTGGAGGCAGAAATAGCAAATTCAAAGAGTGGTTAGCGGACGAGGGGGCAAAATTTTCGAGCGAGGATGACGACGCAGAGATTGTTTACTACACCCGTCACTACAAATTACTCGATGGCGTAGAGGAACCTGAAAGACGCAGCGACATGCCTTCAGCAGGTGATCTGGGTTACTTGAAATTTGGCGTGTTTCCAGGTGAAGGAGGCCATTTTGCGGTAATAATTTGTCTGCCAAATCATGAACATGAACTGAGAGAAGCCATTAAAGACGGCGAAACCTTTGATCAAATCTGTCAGGGCATACCTGGACTGGCACGATGGATAGGACCGGAAAAGTGCACATCAACAACCTCCTCTTTCGGTTTCGGTGACATCCACGCAATCTGGCACCATAGCGTTCATGATCAAAAACCGGCGGCGCTCAATTTTTTCTCCGTCGGAGATGCCGCTGTGCGCACAAACCCGTTATACGGCCGAGGTTGCAGTACCGGCGTCATTCACGCACACGTGTTAGCAGATCTTATTCAGGAAGAGAAAGATCCATTGAGACGCGCACTGAGCTTTGCAACGAAAACTGAAGAAGAGCTTCGGCCTATATTCAATGCAAGTCTCAATGAAGACCGAAGAGGTATTAAACGCGCTAAATCGATTCTGGAAGGAGAAGAATTGGATAAAACTCGAGGCTTCAAACAATGGTTTGGGGCTGCCTTTGGCGATGCAATCGGTCGCGCATCTCGTGAAAAGATTCACGTGCTTCGTGGCGCAATGCGCTCGTTCAATCTCATGGAGAAGCCAGGAGATTTTCTCAAAGACTGGCCCACTCGCATGACCATACTACGCTACATGATTAAAGGGCGGAAACACAACGCAGCCATACGTTTACAGCGAGGGCCAAAGCGTCAGGAGATGCTGGAGATACTTCGTGCCGAACATAAAACAGTCAATACTGCCTAAGGAGATCGTTACATGGGCTACGAAACAATTCTAACTTCAGTCGATGAAGGCATACTCACAATCACAATGAATCGACCTGAGCGTCTCAATGCCTGGACCTATCAGATGGGTGACGAACTGGATGATGCGATTGCAAAAGGGAACGACAGCGAAGAGGTAGTCGCGATTATTTTGACAGGCGCTGGTCGCGGGTTCTGCGCAGGCGCAGATATTGAAGACCTGTTCAAAGACCAGGTTGATAGCGGTAAGACAGGCAGCAACTCAGCGCGCAAACCAAGAGATTGGGTTGGCTTGATCCGTTCGTCGAAGCCTTGCATCGCCGCAATTAACGGCGCGTCAATTGGTGTCGGCTTGACTCAGGTTTTGCCCATGGATTATCTGGTCGCCGCGGAAGACGCAAAACTGAGTGCGCGTTTTATCAAGATGGGCGTGGTACCCGAACTCGCCAGCTCAAAATTTTTAGTCGCACGAATGGGCTTCGGTCATGCCAGCGAGTTGATGCTTACAGGGAAAACCATCAACGGCACCGAGGCGGCAGAGATAAGGCTTATAGACAAAGCAGTGCCAGCTGATCAACTGATGACTGCAGCACGTGAAGTGGCAAAAGCGATGGGAGAAAACCCTCAGGGCGCGCTACAAACTGTGAAGCAATTAATCACAGAAAATATGACAGAGTCAGATCTTCGCGAGGTTCAAAAGCGGGAACTTGCAGCGCTGGAGATTTGCTATAAAAGCGTTGAACACAAGGAAGCAATCAATGCCTTTATAGAAAAACGTGATCCGGATTTTCGCGAAGCCAGGAAGCGCTAGACGACCTCAGCTTTAATTAGACCTGATTTTTCTGCACCCCTACTTGCTTTGTCTCAGTAGGCTGCCCGCACGATAGAAATGAAATGCACCCCAAATTATGACGACCAGTGTGGTCATCAGTCCGTAACGTAACCCATCAATACCATACGCTGGTGTGAATACATCGCTGAAAAATCCGACGGTGAAGGGTCCAAGCCCCAGGCCGATGATGTTGGTGATAAACAGATTGATCGCAGCAGCAACTGATCGCATTTCTGTCGGTGTTTGATTCTGAATGAGCGCAAAACCCGGTGCTACGTATACAGTTCCTAATGCAGCAGGTAACGCGTATGCCCATAAAGCCCCGGTTTGAGCGGCTGCGGTGAAACACAGATACAAAAAAGGCAGGCCGACAATGCTGACAATGGCCACGACCCATGGCAACCATTGTTCACCATGTTTCGCAGACAAAAAGTCTGCAAGTCGTCCGCCCAGATAAATACCGATAGCGCCGCCCACGCCAATAAACAAGGCAAGATAGCTGCCCACTTCGCCCGTGCCCATGCCATGGATTCTGACCAAGTAAATAGGCACCCAGATGACCGACGCATAACCGGTAAATGCGATTAGCGCGCCGGCCGCGACGATGTTTCGCAACACGCGGTTAGCTGCCATAAATTTGACCACAGTCCAAAAAGGAGGCGGCGTTACGACTGGCGGCTTTTCCCCTTGGGCATCGGCATATCCCCGCGGAGGTTCCGTTAAGGTGAAACGGACCAACACCGCTATCAGTATTCCGGGAAGCCCCACGACAACAAAAGCTGTCCGCCAACCGTACCATTCATTAATCCAGCCACCGACAAGAAAACCGATCAGTATGCCCCAGTTAATACCTGTACCGAACACCGCCATCGCTGTCGCTCGCTGCTCTTTTGGATACAAATCTGCAATGATTGAATGAGACGGCGGGTTGGACCCTGCTTCGCCGACGCCCACCCCGATGCGAAGCAACAACAATTGAGTAAAGTTAGCTGCAGCACCACAAAGTGCCGTCATTCCACTCCAGAGAAATACAGAGAACGAAATAAGATTCCGGCGATTTCGACGGTCGGCCCACATCGCCATGGGCATACCCAATGTCGCGTAGAAGACAGCAAACATGATGCCGGTGAGTAGACCCAGTTGTGTGTCACTGATCAGCAGCGATTCTTTGATAGGTTGGCCCAGAATACCCATAATCTGTCGATCGACATGACTGGAAGTGAATACAAGCACTAGCACAAAAAGCGTGTAGTTCTTCTGGCGGTCCGTGATTTTTTCGCTCATATTTCAGCCATACTCTACGTTAGACCGACCTTCAGACGACATCGCCTGCGCAATAAGCGCAGGCTACTTCGGTGCGGCCGGTTTTTTTATGAATTATTTAAAGCGCCCGGAAGCGGCGTCATGAGGATTTTTTCTTGCCGGTAAAGTACTCGACGGGCTCGTGCCATTGCTCTGGCCAGTCCTCCAACAATCCTGGTTCAGTCACTTCGTGAATCATCGCCAACCCTCTACGCAGAATGCTGGTTTGAGTCTCAACATCCGATGCCTTTCCAAAATTGTTACCCATCGGAAAGTTAACAAAAAGACTTCTTGGGGGTTTCACCTGGGCCGTGAGGTCTCGTCCAGTGGACAGGCAAACAGTCGCAATTCCGGCTTCTTCTACAACTCGACAGACCAAACCCACGGTTTGGTGATCAAGGGGTCAAGCGGGTGCCGCGACAAGAATGTCGACAGCATCTTCTCTTAATTTCTCGACAAAAGCAGGCGCAGACTCTTCGATAACCTTTGTGCGGTTATAAATTCTACCCATAAAACCACTCCAAAATCGCGGCGCGGTGCTGCCGATTTCACCCGACGCCGCAAGCTCACGCAGTCTGTCAATTGGAAATATACAATTGAGGTCGCTATCTGCGTCATCATGGTTGTAGTAGCTATCGTTAATATTGAAATCAACCGTGCTCACGTCACCTGGCACCGTATCGAGTCGGTGGTCATTGCGTGCATCGGGATCAAACCCCGGCAAGGTGCAATGGGAAACGCCACCTGAAGTCAGCATGCTAATTCGGCACTCGGCCAGCGGCTTACTCACCCTGTGTAAGGGGGCGGTGTCGTTGATGGTCCACTGGTAAGGTGGAAACCCCATCGACCCATAGTGGTTGTTAAGCGCATCGACATAACTTATCGGTTTCATCATTCTCCGGCCCTTTGTTTTAATTTTTTCTTATTCTTTATTGTTAGGCAATCCGTTCAAGACGCGAAAGCCAACCAACAGCAACAACGACTATAACACTGAAAACGTCAATAAATCTGACGAAATATAAGCCTATCACCTTTTGGTCGGATACAACTGAATGACAGGTCACCGGCAAGTATCGGTTCTATGGCTTCTCAAATAGCACCAACCTAGGAAGGTGATATTTAAAGGGACACTTTTAAGAGATGCCAGATGTGCTTCAGAAAAGCGATATGGCTCTGATCAGGGAAATGACAACGTATATTCCACTAGCCAGCACTGCGGCTGTTTCTGGCTCCTTCAAATCGTGTCAGCTCCAACTCAGTGCGTATCGACTGACTCAATTCTGAAGCCATATCGTCGACTGGTATGCCCATCGAGTCTGCAATTCGGACCATTCGCTGAAAATTTGCGGCGACGCCAGCTGCATCCACCAATACGGCCTCACCGGCGACAGACAAAAGCGAATTCCTTGCTGTCGTCAGCGCCTCATCGTCTCTGCGCGCAAAAGTCTCGGCAAACTGCATTAACTCAGCCCCGTATTGAACGCCGGTTTCTGCCGCCTTTGCATCACCGTTAACACCCTGCAAATCTATCTCTGTCTCGGTCACCTGCGCGCTCACACGGAGCATCGTTGCATGTGCGTTGGTTCAGTAGAAACACTCGTTAACCGCTGAAACTCGACCGGCAACCAGTTCAATTTGCATGCGATTAATACTGCGGTTTTCCGGGGAATCGAAGTTAGCCATACCCTCGAGGGAGAGGTACTGGGCGCTTGAAATCATCATCCAATCACGCACGGCATTAGGTACCGCAGAGAAGGCTCGCAATACATTCGCACCTCTATCGCCCCACAAATCGGCTTCTTTACCTATTGCGCCGTCATTCGGCAGCATGGGGACATAGCCTGTTCCTTCCGAGGCAAGCGCCGGCATATATCCATCAGGTGCTCCGGGCAGCGCATCAGGTAACACCTCCAATGCAACGCCTATTGCGCGATGAAACTCATCAACGCTCAACACGGCAACCGCCAAACCCGCTAACTCCACGTAAGCGCCCTTCGAGAGACCCTTCACTGCATTGTCTTCTACCCAGGATTTTGTAATTCGTGTCTGATCTGTAATCACTCGGTGGACGGCATCGATGGCAACCTCGTCTAGTCCCTCATCATGCTGATGCTTACCCGCAAAATTATAAGGTGACAATGCCTCCTTTCTGCTTGCGCAGAATTCGCATGAAAGCGCGTTTCTTACTTCCTGCGCGATGGCCACACGTTCTGCCCCTGTCCACCAGTTCCCCGGGGATGCAAGATTCTCCCAGAACCTCGCATGGGCTTCGGCAATATCAGACCGTATAACATAGGGTGAATTTTCATATTTAAAATAACTCATCTCTGCCCCCTCATGATTTGACAACAGTCTACTGACTCAACGGAGTAAATCACAAGCGCTAGCGACAGCTTCTTTATCGCACTTCCAAGCCCAGCCGAAAGATGTTTTTGATCAGGTAATTATTAACGATCTTGAATTGACCTGAGGGTCAATTGCTGTTTTATTTATTGATGAATCAAAACCAAAGGACTTTGAGAAAAACATGGCAGTTTCAGTAGATACAAAAACCGGACTGAAGATTTTTAATACTCGCGCGGCAAAAGCAAGTGAGAAGATCACCGGCACCGGTTACGCCATTATTGAAGACGAAGCGCTCAAAACGCTGCCACCTGCCCCGGCCGGTGCAATTTTCAATGCAGAAGAACAGGCAAGATATCGAGAATTTAAAGAAGCACGCATGGGTGCAGCCGATTACATGTCCATGGAGGGAGAATTCAGCAAATATCTGGAGGATGTTTACTCCGAAGCGCCTGTCGCGAGAGAGTCTCTCAATGATGAATGCGAAATATTGGTTGTCGGCGCGGGGTTTGCAGGCTTGTTACTTTGGCACAAACTTCAGAAAGCGGGCTTCAAAGATGTGCGCTTCTGCGAAAAAGGCGGCGATGTTGGCGGCACCTGGTACTGGAACCGATACCCCGGTATCGCCTGCGATGTAGAGGCCTACAGCTATTTGCCTCTGCTTGAGGAAATGGGATATATCCCCACCATGAAATTTGCTTCCGGCTTCGAAATTATGGAGTACTGCCAAAAGGTGGCAGAGAAATTTGGTTTCTACGATCACTGTCTATTTCATACGACGGTTGAACGAACCGATTGGGACGCAGCAACTGGACGATGGACCGTAACAACAGATCGCGGCGACGAAATGAAAGCCCGTTATGTCATTCTTGCCAACGGCATACTCACAACCCCGAAACTGGCTCGAATCAAGGGCATGGAGACTTTCCAGGGAGAAGCGTTCCATACGTCTCGTTGGGACTATAGAGTAGACCTGAAAGGAAAAAGAGTTGGCATTATCGGCACCGGCGCAACAGCGGTACAAACCGTACCGGAACTGTCAAAAATTGTTAACGAACTCTTTGTATTTCAACGCACACCTTCCTCAATTGACGTCCGTGATCAGCGGGCAACGACGCAAGAAGAAATCGAAACCTGGAAGCATGAGCCAGGCTGGGCAAAAGCCAGAAGAGCGCGATTTGCCAAAATCTCGGCGGGCCGCACGGCAATGAAAGCGAACGACGACTATCTGGCTGGCAAGGTAGACTCTTTCAAGGAAAACAAACATCACAAAAAGAAACTCAGTATCGAGGAAGCCGTTCAGAAGCAGCTTAATTCCAACTTCCGAATCATGGAGCAGATTCGCAACAGGGTTGATGCAATGGTCGAAGATCCTGCAACCGCTGAAGCGTTGAAGCCCTTCTATCCTTATGGCTGCAAGCGTCCCACTTTTCACGATGAATACCTGACCACATTCAACAAACCCCACGTGACCCTTGTCGACACAGCCCCAAGAGGTGTCTCGGAGATCAACGAAAGTGGCGTCGTTCATGACGGTAAAGAATATCCCCTCGACGTGCTGATCTACGCAACTGGGTTTCGCTGGATGGCGACATCTACATTCAACATGATTCGCGGTGTCAACGGCAGATCACTGAAAGACAAATGGGAGAATGAAGGGACAAGCACGTTCCTCGGGCTGCATAGCAATGGCTTTCCTAACCTGTTTATCGTTTCCGGACCTCAGGGCGGTGGCGGCAGTTTCAACTTCACCAATGCGATAGAGGAACACGCTGACTATATCGCCTGGATGCTGACCACAATGCGCGAAAACGCTTACGATGTCGTTGATGTAAAGCCGGCGCCAGAGGCAGCATACACGGAGCACTGTAAAATAGCAGACATCAACACAGCACCGCTTCGTGACTGTGTGTCATATTACAATGGGGATGGTGAGGCAGAACCTGGCAGCCTCGCCTACTACGGCGGAGGCCGGTGGCACAAGTTCCGCGTACAGGCTCAGGAAACACTAGATCCTTATGAGTTTTCCAAACTAGAGTAACGCTTCATCAGCGATTGATGAATTAAGCCGATAACCCTGCATCGATGACAAGTTCTGTGCCTGTAATGTATTGCGACTCATCACTCGCGAGAAACAGTACGCCATTCGCAATGTCCAGTGGTTGCCCAAGCACACCGGTGGGTACGCTTGTTTCCGCCATCCCATCAACGTCAACTGCATTCTCTCCCTCAGGCAGGAATTCTGAATTCACCTTTGTCCAGATAGGTGTGTTGATGATGCCAGGGTGAACCGAGTTTACCCGGATGTTCCAACGATTCTGACCGCATTCGAGCGCGACGCCTTTGGTAAATAGCCGCACGCCACCTTTGGTTGCGTTATAGGCAGCGAGACTTGCTGCACCTTTAAGACCCGCGACCGATGACATATTAATGATCGATCCGCCGCCCGTGTCTCGCATAAGAGGGATAGAATGTTTCACTCCAAGAAAAACGCCATCAAGATTAATGGCCTGTTGTTTTTGCCAATCTGCCAAAGGCATCTCGACAATACTGCCACCAATCGCGATACCCGCATTGTTCAACAGAATATCCAGTCGACCATGTCGCGCTTTTGTCACTTCAATCACGTGTTGCCACTGAAGTTCATCGGTAACATCGTGCAACAAAAATTCAGCTTGCCCGCCGGCACTGTTGATCGCCGAGGCGGTTTCTTCTCCCATATCTTCCTGTACATCTGTGATCACAACAATGGCACCCTCCTCAGCCAGACGTTCAGCACATCCACGACCTATGCCTGAGGCACCACCGGTAACCAACGCGACTTTACCCTCTACTCTTTTTGACATTTTTGCCCCTGCGAAAAACACTTGAAATATTGTGGCCCTATCCTAACAAGCCCTAGCGATACCTGCATAACAATACGACGCTGGGTTAGTGCGTGCCCGGAAAATTGGCACACACGCATGGTCGTTCGCTGAAATATCAAATAAGGAGTGAGGTTTGGCTATCGGTTGTGACAGCCGAGCAATTGACGCTCATCGTTGAAAAATGTGTCCATCTCAATCATCCCCGTTAAAAGCGGGAACGATTGAGCTGATGACACACCAGGGGGCTTCAGGAACTACCAGCTTTCAACTTCTCTTTCTATCTGATCACCGAATTGCGCAAGTGCATCAGCCTGCAGATTCGGCAAACTATAGTGAGGGAACAAATCTTCCGAGCCTTCATAGTCTCGCAATACTTGCCGGGCCACAGTCACTTTATGAACCTCAGTGGGTCCGTCAGCAATACCCATGACATAAGAGCCGATCAGCATGCCGGTCAGGGGTAGCTCGTTAGAGACACCCAGAGATCCATGTATCTGCAAACTGCGAGAAACAATATCGTGATAGACTTTAGGCATTAACGCCTTGATCGCAGCGATATCCTTTCTTACTTTCATATAATCATTGTATTGATCAATACGCCACGCGGTACGCAAAACCAGCAGACGAAACTGCTCCATTTCAATCCAGGAGTCGGCAATCTTATCCTGCACCATCTGTTTATCTGCAAGTAATTCACCTTTGGTCGTACGCGATAATGCTCGCTCACACATCATGTCAAAGGCTTTTTTGATCTGACCCATTGTGCGCATTGCATGATGAATTCGACCTCCGCCTAATCTGGTTTGCGCGACAGCAAACGCCTGACCGCGCATGCCAATCATATTTGACCTTGGTATGCGACAATCGGTGTATCGAATATAGGCATGAGATCCCTCACCAGGTGCTTCGTCACCCACACCGACGTTGCGAACAATCTCTACACCTGGCGTGTCAGTCGGCACAACAAACATCGTCATACTTGAGTGTTTTGGGGCATCAGGATCAGTCACTGTCATGACGACCAGAAAACTGGCGTAGCGGGCGCTGGATGAAAACCACTTTTCGCCATTAATGACAAAATCGTCACCATCTTCTACTGCGGTACATCGAAAAGACGTTGGGTCCGATCCCCCCTGCGGCTCGGTCATGGAGTAGCTTGAGGATATTTCACCTTCGAGCAGAGGTTTCAGGTATTTATCTTTAAGTTCTTCAGTTCCATAGTGAGCCAAAATCTCTGCATTTCCAGTATCAGGCGCCTGACATCCAAAAATCACAGGGGCAAAACGTGAACGACCAAGAATTTCGTTTAATAGTGCCAATTTCAGCTGGCCGAATCCAAGACCACCCAATTCGGGGCCGAGATGACACGCCCACAACCCGCGCTCTTTCACCTCTGCCTGCAACGGACGAACCAACCGGATAAAGTCTGGATCATCATATTCTTTCGTCGCCCCTAGCACATGATCCAAAGGCTCAACCTTCTTCTTCACAAAGTCATCAGCCCAATCGAGTACACCCTGATATTCTAAGTCTGTATCAAATCCCCAACTCATATAGCTCTCCCTTCTGGTTAGAATAAGCAATGCCAAGCCTTGATTGTCTGCCCATGAATCGACGAAGACAAGCCCCACAGTGCTTGCAGTTCAGACAAACAGCATGCCAGACTCAGTCTTCAGGAATAAACTATTTCGCAATCTCGAGCAGCTTAACCGGAGTCCATATGTCAGACCTTATTCCAAAATCAGTCAATATTTTTGATGACACCATGCGAGAAGGACTACAAATTGAGAGCCCTGACATCCCCGTCAGCGAAAAATTAAGGCTGCTTGATGCTATCGGCGAGATGGGCGCCAAGCGCGTCACCGTCGGCTCATTTGCGCACCCCAAATGGACGCCATCAATGGCGAATATTGATGAAATCGTCGAAGCCTTTCAACCGAAGCCGGGTATTACCTATACCGCGGCGGTGTTCAACAAACGCGGCTACGATCGCGCCGATGCTTACTATCCTAAGATAGATGTTCGCCAGAGGACCTTTGGTTCCCACGTCGAGCTGTGTGACACCTTTGCCCGGCGCAACTACAATCGAACCCAGGCAGAAATGATTCAGGCGCTGGATGACTCAGTTGCTAATGCATCAAAGGCAAACGTGGAACATGCTTCGGTGGCGCTAGGCAACCCTTTTGGATCGAATTTTGAGGGCGCTTTTACGCTCGCACAAGCCATGGAACTGCTCGACCTGATGGTTTCAAAGTGGCACGCGGTAGGCATTAAAGTTAACCGTGTGACCTTCCTAGATGCTATGGGCTGGAATATGCCACACACTGTTCGGGCAATGATTTCATCGATCAGAGACAAGTACCCAGAAATCGAAACCTATCATATGCATTTGCATAATACCCGGGGCGTGACAATCGCCAGCTTTTACGAAGCACTGTTATTAGGCGCGACTGATTTTGATACTTCCCTTGGTGGCATGGGTGGTTGTCCTTACTGCGGCAATGGGCGCGCTGCAGGTCACGTCCCCACAGAAGACTTCGTGAACCTGTGTCATGAGATGGGTATCGAAACAGGTTTTGATCTCGACAAAGTGATTACTGCCGCGCGCATCGCCGAGGAAGTTGTAGGACACTCACTATGGGGGCATGTCTCTAAAGCGGGTCCTCTGCCAAATAAAAACAATTTGTACCCCGCTGACATGCCGTTCGTAGAAAGTTTTGCCGAAGCCGCGCATTTTCAGGATGGCCCCGAGGTTTATGAAGGACAAATCTCCCCATGGCGCGACGGTGACGCGATGACCCGCGACAGCAAACTAAAATAAACGTACTTCTATTCACCATTTTTAGTCACAAAAGGCTGACCAAAATGAGATTCCTTTATATTGATATTGACACCCAACGCGCAGATCACCTAGGTTGCTATGGATATCATCGCAATACGTCTCCCAACATTGATGCCATCGCCGCCAAGGCAATGCAATTTAACAATGTTTACGCTTCCGATACGCCCTGCTTACCGAGTCGCTCTGCACTACTCACGGGCCAATTTGGCATCCATAACGGCGTGGTCAATCACGGCGGCACAGATGCAGACCCGGTACTTGGAGGTATCGATAGAAAGTTTTGGTCGCAGCTACACTTGACCAGCTTCCCCTCTATGTTGAAGAAAGCTGGGCTGCTCACCGCTTCTATTTCATCCTTTGCTCAGCGACACTCTGCATTTCACTGGTACGCAGGTTTTGATGAAGCTCAGCGTGTACCAGGCAGCTTTGGCCTTGAAACAGCCGATCAGGTCTATGCACTTGCAAGCGATTGGCTGACCCGAAAAGGTCAAGAGGATAACTGGTTTCTTCACGTTCACCTTTGGGATCCTCACACACCCTATCGCGCACCCGCGAGCTTCGGTGACCCTTTCGCAGATCAGCCGCTACCTGAATGGCTGACGGAGGAGGTTCGACACCAACATTGGCAACAATGCGGTCCACACTCTGCTCAGGAGTGCAGTGGCTTTTCACCCAACGAGAAAGCAAAGAAGTACTTCCCTCGTCAACCTCAGCAAATCGGCGATATGCATGCTGTACGGGAGATGTTTGATGGTTACGACACCGGCGTGCTTTACGCAGACAAATATGTGGGTCAGATCATGAACTTGTTAGCTGAACTTGATATCGATGATGATGTCGCAATCATGATTTCATCAGACCACGGTGAAACGTTGGGAGAACTCAATGTTTATGGTGACCACCAAACAGCAGACCAGTTTACCAGTCATATACCCATGATCTTAAAGTGGCCTGGCACAGAAAAAAACCAAGGCAAAAAATTCGAAGCAATGCATTATCAAATCGATATCACCGCGACAATCCTTGAAATGTTGGGCATAGAAGTCCCGGCCTCGTGGGATGGAAAGAGTTTCGCTGAACATCTACAGAGAGGTGACGACGAAGGCAGGTCGCACCTTATCGTTTCGCAGGGAGCCTGGACCTGCCAACGAGGCGTGCGTTGGGGAGACCACTTGCTTATCGACACGATGCACGATGGGTACCACCTGTTTGATGATGTCATGTTATTCGACTTGGCGAATGATCCGCACGAAACAAGGAATATCGCACAGGAAGATCAATCCACTATGAATGAAGGGCAAGCACTACTCGGTCACTGGCTTGCTGACAATCTCCCCCGAGCAGCTAGAGGTCGCGACCCTCTAAGAAATGTTGTGATTGAAGGCGGTCCATTTCATGTACGCGGACAGTTACCGAAGTATCTGGAGCGACTAAAAGCAACTGGCAGAAGTGTTGCAGCGGAAATTCTTGAAGCAAAGAGCTACACATAATTTTACTATAGACAGTGTTAAATAGTTGATTGTTAATTTACAAGGTCTATAATAAGCAAGATCAAGTGGCGCTGTATCCACACAAGAAATCGACATGTCACATTGCGAGAGCAAGGTCTTGCGTGACGCCTAAAGTTACGATCGTTAGCTAGAATCGCTAACTACAATCGTTAACTGCGATCAAAACTGCGTACAGCCAGCACAAAGCTTGATCAGCTAGACAACTTCTGTCGTAAAAACCACAAATACTTCCTCGGTTTATGCACACAGGTTTACAAAAACAGATTGATAAACAAAGATTTACAAAGATGACAGCCAACAATCAGCTATATAGTGAGCCGGAAATACTTCAGCGTATTTTCGACCACATTGATAACAAGACAACGGACCTTGGCAACACGGTTTGGAAGGAACCTGTTGAAAACTATTGTTCCCAAGAACGATTTGAATCCGAGATTGCGCTTTTACGACGCTTGCCAGTCGTGTTTTGTCTTTCAGCAATGCTCCCGGACAAAGGCAGCTATATCGCCAGAAAAGCGGCCGGGACACCCCTACTCGTGGTGCGAGGGGATGATGGAAAAGTTCGTGCCTTTATCAACGCATGTAGGCACCGGGGTATGCAAGTCGCCACAGGTAATGGTTGTGCGCGGTCATTTGTATGTCCCTACCACGCCTGGACCTATGGCCTTGAAGGCGAACTCAGACATATTCCGGGGCACGCCGGATTTCCGGGTGTGGAACTAGAGGGCAACGGCCTGGTTGAAGTTTCTGCGCTGGAGAGCGGTGGACTCGTCTACGTCAATCAGCGTGAATCCATCGACCCCGCCTCGGTTAGAGACGTGCCTGAACTATTTTCGGATCAACAAATCTACTTTGACCAAAGCGAATATTTCGATGATGCGAATTGGAAGTTGCTCGCCGAAACCACGATGGAGGGCTACCATATTAAGTCGCTTCACAAAAAAAGCTTTTACCCATACGGTCTCGATAATACGACGATAGTAGAAAACTTCGGCGCTCACTCTCGGGTAATATTTCCGTTTAAGCGCATTGAAAAACTTCGCGGCCTCGAACCCAAAGATCAACATCTGAGCGGTATGATGACCTCTGTGTATCAGCTGTTCCCCAACGTTGCGATATCTGTACTGTCCAAGCACTCAACAGTAACGATCTTCGAACCCATCAGCCCAACCCGCACGCAAATGCTGATTTTTAGGGCGACCAACTTAACGTCCGATGGGTCCAGCACCGAGATAGACGAAGCAAAACGAGATGCGAGCTTCGTCAAAGATGCTGGTTTTGATGAGGACCGGGAAGCTGCATGCGCTATTCAGGGCACCGTCAGCACTCAAGCAAACGAGCACCTAACATTCGGGCATTTCGAAAAAGCGATTGTGCACTTTCATCAAACCTTGTCGCAGCATTTATCACGCTAATGCCCTATCACCTTAAACCAAGCAGCAATCAGGACAACAAACAAAATGTCTGAATCCCAAAATAATTCTACCAATGCCCCAGAGATTCCAACGGTTGACTGGCTTGACTTGGAGAACGATCGCGAGAAGTTTCTTAGAGAGCTCCGCTATGCACTTGAGGAATGTGGATTTCTCATTCTAACCAACGCACCCGGTCTTGATGATAAATTTCAACAACAAGCCTTCAAAGAAGCGCGAAATTTCTTTGATGCGCCTTCGGACTTCAAAAAAGCATTCGCTCTACAAAATGACCCATACGTTAGAGGCTATTCTGCAACAACGCCAGGCGACTCAGGTTATGGCCAAGTCATCGAGAGCTTTCAGTATGGCTTTGACGAGGCGCCGTTATGTGCACACGATGACGAATCTTATCCGCTTCACGAACGCTTCTTTCGCGGGCCTAATACCTGGCCGGACGCAGAGAAAGTGCCAGGCTTTCGTCCCTTTCTCGAGAGCCTAAACAAGGCTTATCACAACATCACGCTCGAATTGGGCGAACTCATCGTTGAGTCTCTTGGTGAGGATCCAAGCGAATTCAGAGAGTATTTTAATCTGGATGAGCCGTACCTTTTTGCCAGCTTGAACCATAACTTTAGTCTTGACTCGATCGCCGACGACAAGCAGGAAACCATTCGACAAGAATATAAAAAATTTATGAGCCCAGTGACCGGCGCTCACATTGACGGTCCGCCGTTTGTCGCGTTACTGATTAATGATCGTCCTGGCCTGCAAGTTGTCGCAGGCGAAGGCCAATGGATGAATGCACCTGTGACGTGCCGGACCGCTGAAGGTGACTACGAGGTGCCGGTAATCCCTGGATCCGTCATCGTCAATACCGGTGGTGCGTTAATGCATTTAAGTGAAGGGCGTTACTCTGCAACGCTTCATCGCGTCAACACCACTATGATTCCCATGGGCGAATCTCGTATCTCAATGCCGTATTTTCTGCTTCCGACCATGAACGGCGACCTGGTGCCTTTTGGAAAATCTAAAGCCTCGGACAACGACAAAGTCGGTTATAACGCAGGTCGAGATCGTGGTGCTAATTCGGCCGCTAACCTTATGCGAACCTACCCTAAACTCAGACGTCGTTGGTGGGCCAAAGAGTTTGATGCGCTTAAAGCTGCGCACAAAATAGAAGAGCGCAAAGAAACGGTGGCTGCCTTGAAGCTAGCAACTGAACGAGGTGAGCGATTTAAAGACAATAAAAATGAAGGATAGGGTGACGTCGATTGTGCGTATGATCTCTTACTCTGTTTATTTGAGATGTCCATGACAAACGACATACCCCTACCTTTTAGAGTAAAACTCTGTTTTGGTATTGGGGCCATCGGTGAAGCAATTTACTTTGCTATCTTCATTGGCTTCATTACGATTTTCTACAATCAAGCGATTGGGTTACCAAACTATCTGATTGGGATTGCTACCATGTTAGCGGTCGCAACAGATGCTGTAACAGACCCATTTATTGGTATGTTGTCAGATAGACATCGCTCAAATTTGGGGCGTCGCCATCCTTTCCTGTGGGCAGCGCCCATACCTCTGGCAGTTTCTATCTACGCAATTTTCACACCACCCGATATCCTGATGGGTAATGATACAGGTTTGTTTCTGTGGCTTGCGGCATGGACGATTCTATCCCGCACCTTTGTGACGCTATTTAATGTGCCTCACTTAGCCCTGGGTGCGGAACTCTCAAAACGCCACGATGAACGGAGTCAGTTATTTAGTGCCAATGCAATGTTTGGTTACTTTGCCGGTTCTGCATTTGCTTTCACAGCTTGGACAATGTTCCAAGGTGAGCGCGTGCGCGCGAGCGATGGTGCGCTGGTGCCCGGTCAGTTAGACCCCGAAGCATATGTGCCAATTGTATTCATGGTTTGCGCTGTCGTGTTGGTAACGATATTCATCTGTGCCATCGGCACACAGGATTATGGCCGCAAATTGTCACAGCGAACAGATTCCATGCCGAAGTTCTCGGTTTTATTTTTCTTAAAAGCACTATTACGCACGTTAAAAAACCGCAACAACCTGATCCTACTGGGTGGCTATTTCTTTTTCATGATTGCTAGTGGGGTCTACGACAAAATGAATGTCTTTGTTCAAACCTACCTTTGGCAATTAGAAGCCAGTCAGATTCGATTATTCCCTCTTGCCGGGGTTGTTGCAGGTTTGACTGGCGCCACGTTGGCACCGATTTTGATGAAGCGCTTTGATCGAAAGCCGGTAATGGTCAGCTCGCTATTTGGTATCGCGCTCTTTGCACAGTTAGTTGTCAATTTGCGTCTGCTGGGCATCCTACCTGAAAACGGCGATCCAATGTTGTTGCCATGCTTGTTAGCGAACGCCGCGGGATTTGCCTTTAGCATTGGCCTTTGCTCGGTATCCATCATGTCGATGATAGGTGACATCATAGATGAGAACGAATTGATCACCGGATTGCGCGAAGAAGGTCTCTTTTATTCAGCGCGCGCTATATTTGGTAAGGGTTCATACTCAGTGGCGACACTCTTCGCCGGTGTCATGTTGGATTTTTATGTGCGGTTACCGGAAGCTGCAATTCCTGGTGAGCTTGAACAAGGTGTGTTAACTCGGCTTGCCATCACCGCAGGGCCCATCATGGGTGCATCCGCATTGGTTTCACTTGCAATCTACTCTCTGTACCAACTTGATCGTCATCAGCATGCGGAGATACTTGCTGAAATTGAACGGCGTAGCGCAGTTGAAGCTGGATAAAGGTTAAGAAATCGGGTCATACAGACACCGACAATGATTACCGCTTCTTAAGTTACGGCGATGCCATGTTAATCACCCGCAAGGTCTGATTAGGTCTTAGCTGGAAAGCGTTAAAACTGCTTACCCGCAAACGTCACAACATGATCAGACTGTCGTTTGTTTTGAATATTTCTGGAGAGATTCAACCCAACCACGCAAAGGGCAAGTACCACAACAGCCTCATCATTCTCTTGGGAATATGGCTCCTCTACACTGCAATCTTGTGGTAAACGAACAACTAACCAAAGCTGGTCATCAATGCTTAGAGATTAACCATCATTGGGGCAGCTACGGGAGAACTTCCAATCAAAATTGAAGTCGCTTTCCCGACAAGGGCATTCCCGTTCTGAATTCATCTGGTCGGTGGGCTTCATGATGTTTTTCCCTACTTCTTAGAATCATCGTAGATTTCTCTAGATTCAATATTCAAAAGTCAGGAGCGGTCGTCTGCTATCTGGTAAGGAAATAACGATAGCCGGATGGCCGAAGTATTCGCGTATAACTAGGTTGTCAGAGGATCACGAGAACAGCGCGTGAATGTACTTACGGTAAAAAAAAGGGAGGCCAGATGGATCTAGCCTCCCCAGGGAAATTCTGATTAAAGGTTAATACTGTACGCGCAGCGTGACGCCGTAAGTACGAGGGTCTCCAGGGTAAGCATTAAAGCTTCCTGCTTGTATTACTGAATTGAAAATACCGTCCGTAAACTCTTCATCAAAAAGATTTTTGGCAAATAGACTCACGGTCCAACGGCCATCTAGATCGCTAATACCTACCGTGGCGTTGGCAGTAACATAACCATCCTGGTCAGCAATCGGGTTCTGCTCGCTAGTCACATTGCGTTCCCCGCGATATCTTGCTGCGATGTTGGCAAAGCCTTCAAAGGAATCAAAGCTCTTGGTGTAACTAACGGATGAACTAATGGTCCATTTCGGCACAAAGGATAGTCGCCTTCCAGTTAAGTCCTGGGTACGCCCGGGAGTAGGCGGCGAACCTGTGGGGACAATGATCTTAGGTCCGCCAACATAACTATCATATTTGGCATCAAGGTAAGATCCAGAAAACGAAACATACAGGTTCTCTGTGGGTGCATAAAAGGTTTCAAACTCGAGCCCGTTAACCTGAATTTCACCCGCGTTGGTTAAAGTAAATGTGGTGCCATTAAATGCATTAGTTTGAAAATCACGTAAGCGCTGAGCAAAGGCAGCAAGGTTTATCTGCATCCGGTTATCAAACGTGCGGACCTTAGCGCCCAGTTCCCACGCATCGGCAATTTCTTTTTCAAAATCTGCGCCGCCGGAGCCGGAACTGACATTAAACCCGCCCGCTTTGTAACCACGCTTAGCGCTGGCATATAAGCTCACGTCATCACTATATTCATAAGAGATAGTGAGTTCACCTGTAGGTTCTTGTTCACTACGTTCCTCTGAAAAATCTGGCACTGGTCTAAATAATTGGACAGCAGCGGCCGCGCCTCGAGCAGCAGGAGGTAGTAAGGCAACGACAGGGTCGCTAGCGGGATCGCTGAAATCAATGGCTGAATAGGGTGCATTAGTGACTATCCTGGCATCGATTTCCTTGTCTTCTGTAGTCCAGCGAGCACCCAATGATGCTGTCAGCCGATCACTAATGTGCCAGTCTAGCTTACCAAACAAGGAATGACTGGTGGTCAGCAGACTAAACTCGCTTCGCCTACCAGTACCTTTGCCTATATAGGATCCAGCAGGCGCTCCTTTAAGACCTTCGATTGTTGTCACGAGACCACCGATCGCGAGATCAAAGAACGGCCGAGCAAAAGAGCCCAACTGGTTATCGCCGCTGGAGGATTGATCAGCGTCGTAGTAATAATAGCCTACCAGCCAATCGAATCGATTATCGCCTATAGACTGTAGTTTAAATTCTTGCGTGAACACTTGTCGGTCAGCGCCATTTTGTAATACGCCACTCAGTTCAATGTCGATAAAATCAGCATCAATGTCGTTCGTTTCTTGGAAGTCTCGATACGCACTCAAGGACATAAAAGATAAATTGTCACGCTCCCAATCTACCTGCGCCGAAAACCCGCTTTGTTCCTGATCAGTTTCAAGGGCGCGGTCAAATTTGATCTCGCGTCTATAGATATCATCAGGCAAAAGTGTTGCGCCAAGCGCAGTAGTACGCGCAGCGTTAGCTGGCAGGTTAAAGAAAAAGGGCGCACCACAACAATCTTCCTCAATGGACGAGGTGTCTGCAATAAGGCGTATCGTCAAATCATCGCTAGGCTCGATGAGCAGTTGTCCGCGCAATGCGTAGCGGTTTCTGTCATTTACAGCGTCTCTGTCTTCTTGCACATTATCAATATAACCATCCCGGTTATTGTAATTACCGGAGATACGATAAGACATTGTATCGTTGAGCGGACCCGTCACCGAGGCACGGGTTATGTTGCTGCCATAGTTGCCAAACGATTGCTCAAAATTTAGACCAAATTCTTGCTCAGGCTTCTTGGTGATGATGGAGATCACGCCGGCAGGCGTATTCTTGCCATAGACCGAGCTTTGCGGTCCACGCAGTATTTCCACACGTTCGACGGATATGAAGTCATCAATCGCAGAGGCTGCACGGCTACGGTAGACACCATCTATGAAAACCCCAACCGAGGGCTCTAGACCTGCGTTATTCCCAGATGTTCCCAGCCCACGAATACTAAACGTTTGTTGCGAAGAGCTTTGGTTTTGACTGGTGTTTAGGGACGGCGCGGCAATCTCAAGCTCTTGGATGTCCGCAATACCTTTGTTCGTGAGATCGACTCCCGACACGACTGATACTGCTACCGGCGTGTCTTGCAGAGTGGCCTCCCGCTTTTGCGCGGTCACGACTACTTCTTCCAGTCCGGCATATTGATCTTCTTCGGCAAAACCGGTGTTCGCCAACACCAAGGTTACAGAGAGCACGCTAATACGCGCTACGCTGATTAATCTCATGCTGCTTTCTCCCCAAGGATAGAATTATTTTAGTTGATCTCAGACCTGTTACGGCGGCCTTCCCAACTGTTAGTTGTATGTTGTGAGCCAGCACTGGCCCGATCCGCTACTATAGATTCTCTATTGTAGCCTGCGCATGCTACTTTATGACTACCATAATAACAAGTTATTACAGCAGGTCTAAAATAACAGCACGGATCTCGTGTTGTGTCGGTTCAAGAAAAGCGCTGCCTGAGCACATCAATCAAAATAATGTGCGCGACTGGTATCTGGATCGAAAATAAGGCAGCAGAATCCGCCAGAGGGGTTTAAGAAATCAGGCAGGGTATTCGGTATTGAGACACAGAGCGGTTATCGGGGAGAGCTGGGGATTATTCTGCGCTTAGCGCTTCCATACCTGATTTGATATACGCCAGCGCCATATCGATCGCTAGTTCCCGGTCGAGTTGATTCATCGCGACCCATTCTGCGGCTGCGACAGATGCGCCTGAGGACATCGTGATCGCCAACTGTGCTTGCTCAACAGTAAGCTTGTAGTTTTTGGCAGTGTTCTCAACCAGATAGTTCGCAGTTTGCTTGCCCTGTTGCTTGCGTAGCTGCTTAATGTGTGCCGCTAATTCTGGTTGACTCATCAAAACAGGCACTATGTTACCGGGTGCATGATGATCGAAGTTGTTAGCAATAAAGATTCTAATAACTTCCTCGAAACTGTTTGCGTTGACAACTTCGGCTAAGAGCGCACTGCCGGAAACCCTATACTCTCGCTCTAGCAAAGCCTGAAGCAACGCCTGTCGACTCGGGAAATAATTGTAGACCAAAGGGCTCGATACAGCAGCATGGCGTGCGAGCGATTCTATGGTAAAAGATTGCAAACCATCGCTCACGATCATCTGCTTAGCAACATCAAGTAGCTGGTCGATTCTGTTTGCTGGTGAGAGTCGAGTTCGTGTTTTAGTTGCCATCTACCTAGCATACCTCATTCTGGACACTGACAGAAAGGTTACAAGTTATTGTTGATTCTCATAAATAATAGTATTACTTTAGAGCCTCACAAATAAGATACTGTCTTGAACTTCTCACAACCAGCGTCGGTAGCGCCGAATGATAGATGTCGATATCCAGCTATTTTAGATGGTTCATTTCCTTGCCAAAGCTGCAAGGGGTGGACATGGCCAGACGACCCGGAAATAGGGCCAAGAACTGCTCATACCAATCCATTGATCTAGGAAACAAACCAAATGAACCAACCAACAGCACACTGCGCCAACCGAACAGTTCACGATGCCGATAGCCACATTACGGAGTCCGGTGGGTGGATGGAAAAATATGCAAGCAAGTACGTTACAGATAATCTCGACAAGCCTTTTGTAGACCTTGAAGCCATTCCCCAGTTAAAGCCTGTCTTTGAACAGGCTAAAAAACGCTTAGCAGGCAACGACCCTGCACTGACCGAGCAATTAAAAGCTGACTTATATGGCAGCCCAGGCAAACGAAATCTCATGGCGGCATACGGTGCCGTTGATGGAGAAGAACGTCGAGACTCTCTAGATATTGCAGGCATTAGCAAACAGTTAGTATTCCCCGGCTTGGTGTTTGCCTCGCGCTTTGCACGCTCCAAAGATCTTGAGGTCGTCTACGGCGGCAGCGAAGCGATGAATAGAGCCATGGTCGATTTTTGTGCGGCCGACGCCGAGCGCCTTTTATCAGTGGGCTACCTCTCACTGAAAGATCCGGTAATGGCATTGGAAAGTGCCAAGCAGGCGATCGACATGGGCGTAAAATCACTTTGGCTAAACTCAGACGCCGTTGATGGACGTGCGCCCTCACACATCGCTTACGACCCCATTTGGGCGCAGTTAGAAGAAGCCGGTGTGCCGATAGTGCTACACATCGGTAGCGGCATTAATATGCCCCAAGAGTACAAAAATACGGGCGTCAAACGTGAACTTCATCCACTCTCAATGAATGTTGAAACAACCTCGCCGAAGGACCTTCCCGTTTTACACCACTCCATCGAGCGCTGGCTTACCTGTATGATCTATGACGGCGTCCTAGAGCGCTTCCCTAATCTTAAGATCGGGCTGATTGAACTGGGCGCAAATTGGTTGCCTGCTTGCCTCGCAAATCTGGATTTGGGTGTTTCACAACTTGGTAGGTTTGATACAGGCTTAAAAAAATTGTCGATCAAACCTTCTGAGTACATGAAGCGTCAAGTGAAAGCCACACCTTTGCATGTGGAAGATGCCGGCTGGGTCATGCGCAGCGTTGGCAAAGAAATGTTGATGTTCAACACCGACTACCCGCATCCCGAAGGCGGTACTGACCCCTTTGGCGATTTCGAGCGTAGCCTTGACTTAGTCCAAGCATCACCCGAAGAGTTAGACAATTTCTACGCCAAAAACTTTGAAGATTTAATGGGCATTAAAACAGCTAGTTGAGCTCAACCAGTTGGAGATAGCTGATTCAAACCGAGTCAAAGCATGGGCAAAACAGTCATTCGCTTGAGTTATTTTAGCGTCGTTTTCACGGCGCTAAATAGCCATGCTGAAATCGACCGGTAACTTCGTTGATAAGCCGGCTTCACTTTAGCGCTTGGCAAGCATTCAGCTGTGTCCATAATACACCACCTTAACTTCGCCGTATTAGCGGCCGCAGGAACGACTTATGGCCACGACTGGCAGGGAGTTATCAACTTCTGAGTATCCTGAAAGACTCGTCGAAGACGATCTTGATCTTGCCCGCGTCCTGAAGATTTTCCTGCGCACCTGGCCGTTCATTAAACCGCTGACCCGACATCTGATCGTATTTGTGGTGTGTTCGGCCTTGGTCTTTTTGTTCACCGCCACTATTGGTTTCATCATCATTGGCCTAGTAAATAACGGTATCCTGGCTGGTAAACCACTGGGGCTCCTCCATACCGGTATTTATGGCCTCGACCCGGCGGTCTTCGTACACGTAGAGGCACTGTCCGCAGACGCACGGCGCCAGCTGCCTTGGCTTGCGATGGGGTCCACCATTCCGCTGGTCGGGGTGGTAATCATCACCGGTATGCTTTTGTACCAATACAGCATCTGGATTTTCCAGAGCATTAATCAACTAATGCGAGTGCGTCTTATAGATCAGCTGCAGATGCAATCCTTGGCATACCACAGTCAGGCGCAAACCGGCGATGCGATCTATCGGGTATATCAGGACAGCGCGATGGTTACATCAATCATCCGCTCGATTTTCCTCGACCCTTTAATGTTTCTGGGACGCTACATATTCGGACTTGGCGTCGTCGCCGCATTCAGTCCATGGTTGGCGTTTATTCTTGGTGTCACAATTGTCCCTGCATTGATCCTCGGACGTTACTTCTCATCACCGCTGCGAGTTGCCTTCCGCCGCGCCCGAGAGCGCAACAGCAAGCTAACCTCCTGGATCCAGGAGAGTATGGTCGGCATCCGCGTCATCAAAGCCACCGGCAACGAAATGCAGCGTGAATCTGCATTTCAACGCCTGTCTCAGGACGCCTTTGCAGCAGCATTCAAAGCTCGAGTCATGTTGACGCTAATGGGGATTCTTGCGTTCGTGGTTGTAGGTCTGACGATTATCGCGAGCCAATCTGTGAGCGCGCTCTATGCCAATGCGGAGGCTGACACTTACGCACGGAACCTGCTCCTTGGTTTTGGTTTTGCCGCCTGGAATCTTGGATCATTTACCGCCGCATCAACCCGCATAAACGACAGTGTAGGCTCGTTGGAATCGCTAATCACCATCTGGGGCCGCGCCCAGGACATGGCTGTCGGACTCAATAGGGTATTCGAGATACTTGATCTTGAACCAGAAATACAGGATGCCCCGGACGCCAGCGACCTTGAAAACATCGGGGAAGGCGTGGTTTTTAAAAACGTAACGTTCAGCTACGACCACCTGCGCCCCGTTCTGTCAAACATCAACCTAGCATCCTCTCCTGGTAACATCACCGCAATTGTTGGCCCCACCGGTACAGGAAAGTCGACGCTGATGTCCCTGCTGCTGCGACTCGCCGATCCCCAAACAGGCGTCGTTACCGTGGGTGGAAAGGACATCCGTGATATCACGGTTGCGTCACTGCGTCGCTGGATATCAATTGCCACACAGGAGAACATCTTGTTCTCCGCCTCTGTTCTGGAGAACATTCGTTACGCGGTACCACAAGCCGGTCGAGACGCTGTGATCGCCGCCGCCCGAGTAGCGTGCGCTGATGAGTTCATTAATCGATTATCCGAAGGGTATGACACACCACTCGGTGAACGCGCCACCAAACTGTCTACCGGACAGCGCCAACGCATTGTCATCGCTCGCGCACTCATCAAAGACTCTCCAATCCTGATACTCGACGAACCGACTGCTGCCCTAGATACCGAGACCGAGCTACGGGTGATGGATAACCTGCGGCAGTGGGGTGAATCCCGATGCGTATTCCTGATCACGCATCGACTTTCTACTATTCGCCAGGCCAACAATGTGCTTTATCTGCGCGACGGCCGGGTTGCGGCGTTTGGACCGCACGATCAGCTGATCCAAGACAATGACAACTATCGGTCATTTGTCGAGGCCGAAACAGGGGTGTCAATGGAGACGCAGCCATGAGCGCAGCACGAGACACGAGTGCAGACCGCATCACCACGGGCGAAACCTTCGCCCTTATCGGCCGCTCCTTACGTTTTATCTGGCCCTACTGGCCGCAGATTCTGGTGAAGTTGATCCTTAGCTTCATTGGAATTGCCGTTATCCTGTTCCTGCCCTGGCCGCTGAAGTTTCTGATCGATTACGTGGTGGTCGGACTGCCCGTCACTTCCTCACCGACCCCCATCCCCCCCTATATTCAGCCGTTTGTCGAACTGCTGCATGGCATGACTCCACTCGAAATCGTCTGGATGGTTGCCGCCGTATGCCTGGTTGGCATTGCACTGATTGGCTCATTCGGAAATGGTATCTCTCGCGACACTGCCAATGGCAACCTTGCGCAGGGTCTCGACACCGCTACTCAGAGCGAAAACCTCGCGAACGAGTCCAGCAGCCGCGTCAGTGGTCTGCTCGGTCTCATAGAATATCGCTTCCAGCTGAAGACCACGCATCGTTTTAACCATCAGCTACGGCGTCTGGTGTTCCATCGTCTGTTGGCATTACCGATGACCCATTTCAGTGACAAAAGCGTCGGTGATGCCGTGTATCGAGTGATGTATGACACACCGGCAATCTCAAAGATCTGTTACGACATTCTCGTTGTACCGGTCTGTAACCTCTTTCTCATCGCAGTCGTCATCTGGACCATGCAATATAGCTTCTCAGCAGTGCCTTCTTTGGTCATGTTGGCTTGGCTTGCGGCCCCCATGGTACTGATATCCTCTTTCCTGATGACCGGTGTTGCCCGTCGCCGATCGCTCGCAAGTCGCGAAGCCGGCACCGATACAACCTCAACCGTCGAAGAAGGTATGAGCAATATACTTGCTGTGCAAAGCCTGGGAGCGCACGAGCGGCAGAGAGACGAGTTTGATCGAGACAGCCAGGAGTCGTTTACTCGGTATCGATCGCTTGTTTGGGTGAAAGTGATGTTAGTCGGCCTGCAGGCCACTGTCGCTTGCGGCCTTCTGATCTACGTTTTCTTCGACATCGCCGAGGCCATAATCGCCGGTAATATGACGCCAGGCGATTCCGGCATTTTGTGGGCTTACTTTGGCCAGTTGTTACTCAACACCATCGCCCTTGGTGCAATGTGGTTCAATCTACAAGACAACCTCATCGGCATGCGACGCGTGTTCCAGATCATAGATCAGCAGGCAGACCATGAACGCCACGGCCAGGAGACATTGGAAACGGTACGGAAGGGACTCAGAATTGATCATGTCAGTTATACCTACCCAGATGGAACACCTGCGCTGGACGATGTAACCCTAGATGCGCAACGCGGTGAGATGGTCGCCCTCGTTGGCGCAACCGGTTCAGGAAAGACGACCTTATCCTATCTGATTCCGGCATTTATCCAGCCAACCAAAGGGCGCGTGCTACTCGATGGTGTCGACACTCGGAAGCTCGCAGTCGACAACCTGCGTAATCTCGTTAGCTTTGTCTTTCAGGAACCGGCGGTTTTTGACGATACTGTGGCAAACAACATCCGACTTGGTAACCCTGGGGCGAGTGATTCAGAAGTAGCATCGGCTGCTGCAACCGCTGGCGCATTGCAGTTTATTCGCGATCTCCCGAAGGGGTTTAACACACGCTTGGGGCGCAGTGGAGACACCCTGTCCGTTGGGCAGAAACAGCGTCTGGCAATCGCCCGTGGGCTGGTTAGTCGATCGCCTGTGTTGGTGCTCGACGAGCCTACCGCGGCACTGGACCCAGAGACCGAAAATGCTTTGGTGCAGGCGTTGCATGCCGAACGCGAAAAGCGCGTCCTGATTGTGATCGCCCATCGCCTCAGCACCATCCGGACAGCCGATCGCATCTGTGTTGTTGACAACGGCAAAATTGTCGAATCAGGCAGCCATGAGGAACTGATGAAAAATCCGGAAGGCGCCTACCGGAGATTTGTCGAACTCCAGCTTTCAGCTTGATGCTAGCGGACTCCTGAATTGGCCAATGAATACGCAAATAAAACTAAATCCCTTCTTGTTTAAGATCTGACTATTATGAGTTTCCGCACTTCATCGGCCGCCTGCTTCTTAATTTTTATCCCTGTGATATTTATTTTAAGCGCATGCAGTAGCGACGCGCCTGTACCTACTGAATCGACCCGAGTCACCATCACATCAGGTGAGCTAAGAGGGAAAGAACATCTCGTGGATACCTTTGCATGGTTTGGTATTCCCTATGCTGCACCGCCTGTCGGTGATTTGCGCTGGAGAGCGCCAAGACCAGCTCTCTCTTGGGAAGGCACTTTTGACGCTGTTGAATATGGCTCATTGTGTTTTCAGCCGCCCAATGGCTCGTCCGGTGACATTGCGCCAAGAACGGAGCGCATGATGGGTTCGGAGGACTGCCTAAGCTTGAATGTTTACGCGCCGAAAAGTGCCTTAAACGCCGCTGAGCCTCTGCCTGTTATGTTTTGGATACACGGCGGAACCAACTTAACAGGCTCCTCGCAAACTGAAGAGGGCGCCTATCTTGCTTCAAGCCAAAATGTTGTCGTCGTCTCTGCCAATTATCGTTTAGGTTTATTGGGATGGTTTCGTCATGCCGCGCTCAGAGCGACCGCAGAAAACGAAGCAGACGCATCGGGAAACTTTGCAGCTCTTGACTTGATCGCGGCCCTTCAGTGGGTGCAATCAAATATAGAGAACTTTGGAGGCGACCCCTCACGCGTCACTATTTTTGGAGAATCCGCCGGCGGCCGTAATACTTGGACGCTGGTGCAATCCCCCTTGGCAAAAGGACTTTTTCATGGCGCCATCGTGGAAAGTGGCTCCTTAAGATTAACCGATCCGCTGAAGTCAGAAGCCTATGACAAAACAGAGATAGACTATCCTGTCTATAAAAATAATAGTGGAGAGCTGGTCGCAAAACTGCTTAAGGACGCGTCTTCGAGATCAGAGCTTGATACCGCGAAGAAACTTAGAAATGTCTCGGTGGACGATTTGTATGCGGCCGCAGAAGAGCCCGGTAGCGAAGGGGATGTAGGGTTTATTTCCCGTCCTAGAGTATTCCTTGATGGTTACGTGTTGATAGATAGCCCACTAGAGCTATTCAAGGATCCTTCGCGTTATAACGCAGTGCCTATTATTACAGGTACTAATAGAGATGAACTCAAAATGTTTATGATGTTTGGCGACAAATGGGTAGATAAACGTTTCGGGTTTTTGCCTGAGGCAAAAAATACAGAGCAATATAATCGCGCTGGCGCCTACGATGCCGATTATTGGCGGTTAACCTCCGTTGACCTTCCCACTGAAATTATCACACGCAACGGCGGCGCGCCGGTCTACAATTACCGTTTTGACTATGACGATCTTATAGAGTGGCCGGTGGACTTGCCTAACTTGATGGGCGCTGCGCATGGTTTAGATATGCTCTTTGTCTTTGGCACCAATGACAAGTTTCCTGCAAACTGGATCATGCGAAACAAAGAAGCGCGGGTAGAACTATCTGACACCATGATGAATTACTGGGGGCAATTTGCGCATACAGGAAACCCCGGGCGCGGGCGTGACGAGCGTGCACCGCGGTGGCACTCTTGGCGCGAGGAAGGTGATCACTTAATGTTATTAGATACTAACGCTGATGGCGGCGTGCGAATGATAGAGGACAGGCTGACAATTGATCGACTTAAACAACGTCTGCTTGACGACGAGCTTCTCGACCATAAACAAAGGTGTGAGATGTATCGCAAAACTTTTCTCACGGGTTTTTCCGCAAATTTTGGTTTTGATATGGATGAGTACCGCCAGTTCGGTGGCGCTTCCTGCCCATTGACTTATTCTCCGGGCGAACGGAAGATTTAGAGGACAAGGGAAACAAACAACATTTGCTAAACCAAACCCGAAAGGCGCCTAAGGCGAATATTGACTGAAGCTCGATAGGCGCATGATCAACTCGATAAAGAACCTGCTAGTCAAGGCCGTTAGCCAGCCACTGGGTGAATAAGATGGCGACAAAGCCCAACGGTTGCTATGCTGTTGGTTATCCCAAAATAGATACTTACCCTTGTTATCTTCCTTTATGAGCATAAGCACCAAGTTGACTGTTTGTCGTGTCTTAACTTACTTATCTATTCTATGGTGCACACAACTCTCAGCCGCTGAAATCGATCCTGCAAACTGGCCAGATGCATGGCACAAGCCGGCAATCACGGCTTCGGAGGCAGGGATAAATCAATTTGATCAGGCGCCAATGCTCATTGAGCGGGAAAAAGAAGCAGAATTACCACCCCTACGAGATCGTTTGCCCGAGAACCCCGTTGTCACTGTACCCTTTGAAAAGATCGGGACTTACGGAGGAACAGCACGCGTTTTCTTCACGGACTATGACAAGATCAACGCTGCTGAGAATGGACTCACGGTTGACCCCACAGCGTCTAAAATTTTTCCTAACACCATCGAGTCCTGGTCCTTCGGCGATGATGCCCGGACCGTTACTTTTAAACTACGCGCTGGCTTGAAATGGTCTGATGGCACTCCGCACACCTCGGATGACTACCTCTTCTTCCACCAACACGTTTTGCTCAATACTGAACTCACACCCATACCATTTCCGCGTTGGGGGGATTCTCGCGCGGTAAAAATTAGCGATACGGAATTTCGATACGAGTTTTCTGAACCCTTCCCTCTGATCATCAACCTCTTGGCTCAACTGGGAGACTATTTTGTGGTCCCCTCTGAATACATGAAGCAGTTTCACCCATCGTTTGTGCCGCGCGAGGAACTGATGGCACTCATTAAAGAGGAAGGTTACATCAGTTGGATGGCATATTTTCGTGCTATTCAATTATGGACTCGACACAAGCCACCATTGGCGCCAACCATGCGCGCTTTCCAATACACCCGGAGAACGCCAACGACCGCTTTTTATGAGCGCAATCCTTACTTCTGGAAGGTGGACACCCAAGGAAACCAACTGCCCTACATTGATCGAATTCGTGCTGAGATTATTAATAATCAGGAAGTCATGGCGGCAAAGGCAGCCACTGGACAAGTGGACTTTGCTTCCTACTCACTGAAACCACAAGATTTTCCGATCTTCAAATTAGGCGAAAAAACCGCGGGCATCAAGGTACACGTATGGAACCGACTTCACGGTAGTGACGTTATCATTCAACCAAATTTGAATATCGATAAACCAAAACTACGTGCTGTTTTCAATAATTTGACGTTTCGCAAGGCGCTTTCCGTTGCTATCAACCGTGAAGAAATGAACAGCATCATTTATTTCAACCAGGGCACACCACGACAGGCGACAGTAATACCCACCTCAAAGTTTTATGAGCCTGAATTTGCCACTGCCTACACTGATTACAATCCTGCGCAGGCTAATAAATGGTTAGATCAGATGGGACTGATCGATCTCGATGACGATGGCCTACGTGATTACCCAGACGGCGAACAATTTACGGTCACACTCGAATATATAGATTTTGAATCACCCAAAGACATCACCCTTGAACTCGTGACATCCTATTGGCGAGAAGTCGGTCTGGACATCAGATTAAAGCAGGTGGATAACGCCCTACAAACTTCTCGCGCTACCGCCGGGTTGATGGAAATGACCGTGTGGCACGCCGACCGCACAACTGACATTTTATTTCCGTTTCAGCCACAGTGGTATGTGCCAATGCACCTTGGCTGGGAGGAATCGCATTGGAATGACTGGTCCCGTTATTATCTCAGTGACGGCCAGCAGGGAGAGCGACCACCCCCCAAGGTACTTCAGCTACAAAATTGGTGGCGGGAAATGGTAGCGACTACAGATGATGCAAGAGTGATTGAGCTAGGTAAGCTGATTCTAAAGTCCACCGCGGATAACCTATGGACCATTGGCGTGATTGGACTTGCGCCGCAAGCATTTGTGGTTGGGTCAAGGCTGAGAAATGCCACACCTCACGGCATTTGGGGTTGGGACAACCGATGGACCATGCCGTACCATTCGTCCAGCTGGTATTTGGAGGAGAGTCAATGAGCGGATACATCTTCCGTCGTCTACTTGGCATGATTCCAACCCTCGCCATCATATCGGTGATCGTTTTTGTGCTGATTCAGCTGCCCCCGGGCGATATCGTTACTGCGAACCTGGCGTCGTTGCAATCCCAGGGAATGGAAGTCAGTGAAGAGCAGATACAAGCGCTAAGAGCACAATACAATCTCGACAAATCCATGCCCATGCAGTATTTCCATTGGATCACCAATTTCGTTCAGGGAGACATGGGCTATTCGGTTAGTTTTAATCAACCAGTCAATTCTCTGATCTGGGAAAGGTTGGGCTATACGGTCCTGATCGCACTTGCCAGTTTACTGTTCACCTGGGCGCTCGCCATACCTATCGGCATCTACTCGGCAGTTCGCCAGTACAGTTTTGGAGATTACGCTTTTACGCTCATCGGCTTACTAGGTCTCGCGACACCGAACTTCATGCTTGCACTAATCTTGATGTATCTTGGCTATACATGGTTTGGGGTCAGTGTCGGCGGATTATTTTCACCTGAATTTGCCGAAGCACCTTGGTCGAGCGAAAAACTTGTCGACCTGTTGAA
>CAJXBG010000027.1 GCA_913050215.1 uncultured Gammaproteobacteria bacterium | reverse complement strand
TGTCCCTTAGGTAGTCGATAACACCCACCCCTTCGGTCCAACTTGCGTTATCAACTACGATCGCTGAATTGGGCCCTCCGGAAAAATCCAGGAAGGCACTCGCCTGTTCACGAATTTTCTCGACAAAAGCCTTCACCGTCTCCGTTGGCTTGAGGTCTCGCTCTGAGGATCGACCCCCTGGATCTCCGATCATGCCAGTCGCACCACCGACCAATAGGATAGGTCGGTGTCCCGCTAGCTGAAACCTCCGAAGCGCGAGCAGAGGAACAAGATTACCGATATGTAAACTATCGGCTGTCGGGTCAAAACCACAGTAAACCGTGCGGGCGCCAGTGCCTAAATGATCTAATAGTGAGTCCTCACTACTAACCTGAGCTATTAACCCCAGTGACCGCATCTGATCTATAAGATTCTCTTCGATTTCCATAACTCTTGTCCCAGCGCTTTTTTTGACAGCGCTTTCTTTGCTAAACTGCCCCTGTTGAGGGGGAACAAAACCTGAAACTGATGTCCCTATATCAGGCTTCGTTAATAGGCGAAGGGCGCAAAATACCTGATGCGTCAGGAATTACAAGGGCTGAGGCGATCTCATACAAGCTTGAACCATTACTTCTAATTGCACCAGGTCAAACAAATAGTTTGATTTTTTGTATATTTTTTATATAGTTAGCACCTTTTTATAAGAAGCTACAATAATTACCACAAATAGCTTACTGCTTTATGGATAAATACCCAAAGAATCATCTGAAAGCTGCGGTCGCCGCCGCCTTTTGCTTTCTGATTTTCATTACAGCATTGCCGGCGAAGGAGAACAGCGATACTTCCCGCATACCTGTTTCGCTTTCCATCAAGCCAAATGAAACGCTTTCTGAGACCAGCGCAGAAGTCCAGCCCGCCGCTGTTTCGAAAAGCCCAGAAGTCGAGCCTCCTGCGCCAACATCACCAATAGTAGAAGACGAGTGGGTACGCATTACCATTCGGAAGGGAGACAGCCTGGCAGCCATCTTCAACCGTGCAGGGCTATCACCAAAAGACCTTTACGAAATAATGTCTTTGGGGAAAGACGTCAAATCACTCAAGAAAATTCTACCTAGCAAAGAAGTGAAATTTAAGATCGATGAAACTGGCGCACTAGCAGCGCTCAACTATGCTGAAAGTCCCCTGCGTTCGCTACAGATAGTCAAAACAGGCAGTCTCTACAAAGCCCAATGGCTTTCCGCCGAAACGGAGACCATCATTTCTTACAAGACTGCTTCGATTACTGCTGAGAAACCATCTTTATACCATGCAGGCAAAGCTGCAGGGCTTTCAGATAATATGATCATGCAGCTGAGCAACGTGTTCCAGTGGGACATCAGCTTTGCTCTGGATATCCGCAAAGACGACACATTTACCGTCCTGTATGAGGATATCTACGTCGATGGCGAAAAAGTAAAAGAGGGCAATATCCTTGCCGCGCAATTTAATAATATGGGTAAAACATTCGAAGCGGTGAGATACACCGATGCATCTGGCTACTCAGACTACTACGCTCAGGACGGCGCCAGCCTAAGAAAAGCCTTTATCCGGGATCCCGTACACTTTTCGCACGTCAGCTCAAGCTTCAACATGCGACGCCTGCACCCAATCCACAAGCGCGTGATGCCTCACCGCGGCATTGATTACGCCGCAAAAAAAGGGACCCCAGTACTGGCAGCCGGCGACGGCAAGGTGACCATTACGCGCCAGAATAACGCCTCAGGGCGCTTTATCGTCGTGCAACACGGCCAACAATATACGACCAAATATCTGCACCTATCAGCGTTTGCTAAAGGTGTTCGACCAGGTAAAACTGTGAAGCAAGGTCAGACTATCGGTTACGTTGGCGCTACAGGTTGGGCAACCGCCCCGCACTTGCACTATGAATTTCTCGTCAACGGCGTACACCGCAATCCGCGGACAGTCACGCTACCGAAGGCTGCGCCAATCAGCAAATCAGGCTATAAAAGATTTAAGACGGTGACCCAACCGACGCTCGCCAAACTCAACTCTGTGGCTGGCAATTCAAACTACGCGTACGCACCGTCAGAAGATTAGGCTGTCGCTAAAGCGAAAAGGAATTCCCGCAGCCGCAGGTTGTAGATGCATTTGGGTTAGTTACCACAAATCGGGCACCAGACAGATCTTCTTTAAAATCCACCTCAGCACCGACCAGATATTGAAAACTAAGCGCGTCTACGATGAGCGTCGCGCCATCGCTTTCGATCAGCGTGTCATCTTCCTCGACATCTTCGTCGAAGGTGAAGCCGTATTCAAAACCTGAGCAGCCACCACCAGTGACAAATACTCGCAATTTCAGCTCGGAATTTTCTTCCTCAGCAATCAGCAAGCCCGCTTTTTTCGCTGCGGAATTAGTAAAGTTCAATCCCAGTGGGACAACAGTCTGTGGCGTATCACTCATTTTATACTCAAACTCATCAGGGTTTTTCTAAATCTTTCACTGTTATTGGCCATCAGGCCATCTTACTTTTTACCGACGTCACGTGTAACGGTGACGTTTGGGAGGCCAAAGCGTCTTTGGTCTCCAATTGATCCTCGTTTTCAGCGCTATTTACCGGAGATGGTTCTGCCTTCGCTGTCGTTTGTTGATTTGCATCCTCACCGGCACAAATTTTAACCAGTTTGCCGTCAACCCGACTACCCATCACCATTTCTATCAGGTCGTAATACACATTGCCTCTGATCTCAGCTTTCGCAGCGAGTTCAACGTGTTTGTCAGAATAAATGTCACCGAAGACCTTGCCGTTAATAATGACGTCAGACACATGAATCTCGCCTTCGACACAGCCTTTCTCGCTAACTGTCACCACGGCCTTTACGCCCTCCCGAGCATAGACATTTCCCTTAACAACACCATTGATCAACAATTGATCACTAAAATGGATATCCCCCTCTATCTCACAATTATTCGCAACCAAGGAAACTCCCGGTTCTGATTTTTTGCCACTTTGAAAAAAAGCCATGGGCTATCCCCCTGTAGGTTGCCAGTCGAATTTCTTTTCAAGGCGCTGTGAGCCTCGGCCTGACGACTTTGCGACTATCATAATTTCTCTCGGAGAGAATCCTTCCGGAACATTTAACTCCCCATCAATATTTTGGAAATAACGAAACTTGAAACGGATGGCTTTACTTTTATCTTCGACCAAATCAACCAGTGACAAGCTGCGATTTTCCTTACCTAGTTTACCTAGAACGTTAATTTCCACACCACCCTGAATATAATCGTGTTTATCGACTATTTGAGTGAGCAACAGACTGTAACGGAACCTACTGGGTTCAGACGACTGTTTCATATCCAATCGCTCTATTCTGAGCCCTCTCTCCTTCGCATTTGGCACCATTACGGCTTTGTAAAATCTCGTTTCCTCGCTTAAATCAGCTATTTCTTTTTGCAATGCTTCAACTGTCTGCTGTATCTCTTCGTTTGCCCTCGAGTCTACCTGCCCGCCGAGCTTTAGGACTGCGATATCCTGTCTAAGTTTGCTAACTAGCTTGGCAGAAACGCTTAATTGTGACCGCAATTCATCACGTTCGTTCACCACCTCAACTTTTTTCACCATCCCCTGGTCGAGTCCATAATTAAATGTCAGCCAACCCGCCGCTAAAAGCGCAAGCAGACAAAACAGAACTCCAACACCCCGATAGTAGGGCCGATGTGGCACTACTACCATCTGGTATTGTTTACTGCCTTTTACCGTCGCCATTTTATTCCAAATACCAGCACAAAATTACCAAAGGTCGGTTAGTTTAGCAGAAACTGGTCTAAAACAAGCCATTTCGAAACCGAACGTACCTGATTTCAGTCGATTATCGATCGAATTCCGATTTTCGGCGTGACGCGTACAGAATCTCATTTGAATCCTTGCTCGAGGAATGGTTGAATTCGCATCTCGAAAATCAGGGCAATTGTTAATGACACGTTCCGAAACCTTATTTGAAAACGCCAACAAAATACTGCCAGGCGGCGTGAATTCTCCCGTTAGGGCATTCCAGCGGGTGGGTGGAAAACCGCTCTTTATTAAGCACAGCGAAGGTGCTTACCTGACCGACGAGGATGACAAGCAATACATCGATTATATCGGTTCGTGGGGACCCATGATTGCGGGACATAATCACCCGGAAGTTGCCGCGCAGGTTAAATCAGCCATTTCCCACGGATTGAGTTTTGGCGCGCCCACAGAAATCGAAACCATCATGGCGGAAAAAGTCACGCAGTTAATGCCTAGCATTGAGATGATTCGCATGGTGAGTTCTGGCACTGAAGCAACGATGAGTGCCATTAGAGTTGCAAGAGGATTTACCGGCCGAGATAAAATCGTCAAATTTGAAGGTTGTTACCACGGTCATTGCGACGCGCTGCTGGTTAAGGCCGGTAGCGGTGCACTGACGCTCGGCGAACCTGATTCACTCGGCGTACCCGCGAGTGTGGCACAACATACGGTCACGCTTGAATATAACAATATTGAACAGGTTGAGGCCTTTTTTGCCGAGGCTGGGGATCAAGTGGCCGCAGTTATTGTTGAACCCATCGCGGGCAATATGGGTTGCGTGCCCCCAGTGCCTGGCTTTCTTGAAGCGCTTAGAGTCCAGACCACCCAGGCGGGCGCATTATTAATATTCGACGAGGTAATGACAGGATTTAGAGTGAATCTTGGCGGCGCACAGGCCCAGTACAACGTCGTTCCGGACTTGACCACACTCGGTAAAGTCATCGGCGGCGGCATGCCCGTTGGCGCTTTTGGCGGGCGTCGCGACGTGATGAGTGTTGTTGCACCACTTGGCGGGGTTTATCAGGCTGGCACGCTTTCGGGAAATCCCATTGCTATGACCGCGGGCCTGGCAACACTGTCTCTGATTGAACAACCGGGCTTTTTCGAAACACTATCAATACGCACAGAACAGTTGGTCACTGGACTCAAGACCGCTGCCGCAGATGCTGGTATCGACTTTTCAACCAACCAGGTAGGCGGCATGTTTGGTTTCTTTTTTGCTGCGGCCGATCCGGTCACACGATTTAGTGAAGTCATGGATGCTGACGCGGCAAGGTTTAATCTTTTCTTCAACGGCATGCTGGAGCAGGGTATTAATCTAGCGCCATCTCCCTTTGAGTCCGGTTTTGTCTCCGGCGCTCATACGGATCAGGATATCGAACAAACGCTCGACGCCGCGAGCAAAGTATTTGCAACACTCAGCTAACAAGCAAATCATCCGGCACGCTCACAAAAACTTAAAGTTACTAGGAAAAAGCAGTGAAAAAATACGATATTTATGGCATTGGAAACGCACTCGTCGATACCGAATACGAAGTTGATGACGCGTTCATCAGCAAAGCGGGCGTCGGCAAAGGGTTGATGACGCTGATTGACAGCGACGAGCGCAAACGGTTGCTCAACCTGCTGGAAGTCGAACACGAACACCGAGCTATTAAACAGGCTGGTGGGGGCTCCGCGGCGAACACCATGGTCGCCGCAGCACAGCTTGGGGCCAACAGCTTTTACAGCTGCAAGGTTGCAAGCGATGAAACCGGCGACTTTTTTATGTCAGACCTAAAGATCGCAGGCGTCGATACCAACCTTGATGCTGGTCGAGAGGAAGGCATTACGGGAAAATGCATATCGATGGTAACTCCCGATGCAGAACGCACAATGACAACACATCTCGGCATTACCGAAACTTTGTCACCCAACGAGTTAAACAGGGAAGCCCTTCGAAATTCGACCTATCTTTATATTGAAGGCTACTTAGTGACTTCACCCACGGCTTTTGAAGCGGTTAAGGAGACTATCGACATCGCGAAAGAAGCAGGTGTGCAGGTTTCTTTAACCCTTTCCGATCCTGCCATGGTAGAGAATTTTAAAGCGTCTTTCGATGCGTTGGCCGAACTTGGCATTGATCTGATTTTTTGCAACGAAGATGAAGCCAGGCTTTGGACTGCCGCGAGCAATCGGGGCGAAGCCATGGCCCGCCTTAAAACAGTATGTGGCAAAGTTGTGATGACCTGCGGCAAAGAAGGCGCTTTGGTTTTTGATGGTAACGAGGAAACCATGTCGGTCGGTGTCCCAACCAAGGCGGTAGATACGACCGGTGCAGGAGATATTTTCGCAGGCACTTTCCTTTTTGGTTTAACCCATGGCATGAGCTTTCCTGCCTGTGCAGATCTTGCAAACAGGGCAGCCTCACTGCTTGTTTCAAGCTTCGGCGCTCGCGCTGACCAAGCGGCCCTTCGCGGCCTCTTATAAACCGGCCCATGACCCGACCATCGATCATTGTTGCTGGTGCAGGAATAATCGGTGCGTCAATTGCATTCAACCTTGCACAGAAGGGTTATGCAGTTACGTTAATAGATAGAACAGCGCCGGCATCCGGCGCATCGTTCGGCAATGCGGGTGGCATCGTTAACAATTCCTGCGTGCCAACATCAACACCTGGCATCGTCTTTGACGTTGCCAAGATGCTAACTCGACCCCATTCACCATTTTCCCTCAGACCTGGGTATCTGCTGAAAGCACTACCTTGGCTAATTGAGTTTCTTAACCAAAGCCGCCAGCACCGAGTTGACCAAAACGCAGATCAGCTACACGCACTCACCCGTCACGCCGCCGACGACTGGCTAAAACTCGTGGGTGAAACTGCGCTGACTCGGTACGTGCAAAGCGTTGGGTGGCTTAAGGTTTACTCATCAACCAGCAGCTTTGCGAATACGGGATTCACTCGACAATTAATGGATCGTTTACAGGTGCCCTTTGACGTACTTGGTGCTGCAGATATAAGACGGCTCGAACCTGCTTTGTCGCCTGACTTTACTCACGGTCTGTTTCAATCAGACGCTCTGCACATTACCAACCCAGGTGCGATGGTTCATGAGATGACGAATCTCATGCTCGAGTACGGCGGCATCTACAAAAAGATGTGCGTCGAACAAATCAGCATGAGCAAAAACGCAGTTACGGTCTCGAACCAATCAGAATCGCTGACAGCCGACAAACTTGTTATCGCGACGGGCGCCTATACCCAACCTCTGGCTGAGATGGTGGGAGACAAAGTGACGCTAGTCGCTGAACGCGGCTACCATATGATGTTCCCGCGCACCACTGCCTCCCTGTTATCTCGTCCGGTCGTCAATGGCGATAGTTCTTTCGTTTTATCTCCGATGGAAACCGGCATGCGCATGACCAGTCAGGTTGAGATCTCAGGTGTCGACGACCCGCCCGATTATCAAAGAATCAGGCACCTCACTAGACTCGCTCGCAGCATGCTTCCGGATCTGGACACACAGGAAGAGTCAGTGTGGATGGGTTGTCGCCCATCATTACCTGACTCACTTCCGGTGATTAGCCCTTCTTCTGTGAGCAACAACATCATCTACGCATTTGGACACCAGCACCTCGGCATGACCCTTGGTCCGGTGACAGCATTTCTGGTTGAGCAAATGCTCGCGGGCGAGAAAACCAAAACAGATCTCCATCCTTACCGGATAAACCGATTCAAATCTGCTTTGTCGTAAAACACGTCGACAGCATATGTACGCAGCTGCTAATCCTCAAAGAACGCTTTTGAGCCACGATACAGGTTATAGATATCTATCTTTGAACTCACCGCATAGGGTGTATGGATCGACAAAACCGGCACGCCAAAGTCGATAACCTCCATATCTTGGCGGGAGAACTCACCGCCAATGGTACCGCCACCAGATCTGCCAACTTTATAAGTGGCAGTCTGCCAGGGAATATCCGCGTTATCGAAAATACGTCTGATGTCGGCGGTGAACTCTGAATTAGCTGTGAAGCCGCGGCCATACATTTTAAAGTTAACGCCATAGCCAAGCTTTGGTGCATTGTTCAGCTCCCATGCACTTTCGCGCATTGGGTTAACGCCTGGGTTAACATCAATTGAAATCATTTTTGAATTCCGCAGGGCTTTGCGCACTTCAATGTCACGGTAGGATTTCCCAAGTTTTGCGCTGAGTAGTCGCGCAACCAGATTGGAGAAATAGTCAGACTTTGCGCCAGTATTGTTGACGTTGCCGACCTCTTCGTTATCAACGAGGTAAGCGAGGGCAGTTTGAGTAGGTCTCTTGCTCGCAAGTACCGCACGCAACGCAGCATAAGCGCCTAACTTATCATCTTGGCCGTAAGCTGCGACCATGCTTCGATCTAGACCCATATCACGAGGCTCAAAGGCGGGCACCAATGAAAGCTCAGCAGAGACAAGGTCTGCCCGAGACACGCCATACCTTGACTTCAAAATTATCAACACCTGATCTTCGATGTCGAGTCCATCTTCAATCGGGGGAAGATGCGCAACAATAGGATCAAGGGATTCGTAGGTGACAAGCTCGCCTACTTTCTTGTCGTTATAACCTCGATCGACATGAGGAGACATATCAGGAATCATCAGAATAGGATCATCAGGCGCTAGACCCACATTAACTTCAACACGCGTTCCATCTTTCTTGTCAATGATACCGACCAACGCTAGTGGGATATTGGTCCACTGATAGCGCTTGATGCCACCATGGTAATTCGTTTGAAAAAGCGCAAACTCGTTGGCAGAAAAGAGTGGCTTGCCCTTGAGTTCAAGGCGAGGAGAGTCAATATGCGCACCTACGACGCGCATACCGCTAGATATTTCTTCATCCCCAATGATCATTACCGCGATCGCGCGATCTCGATTAACATCATAGTATTTAGCGCCTGGTTCCATCGGCGAATCGGTTTTCAGCCGACTGAAACCCGCAGCCTCTGCAAGGACAATTGCTTCGCTAACGAAAGAAAGCTCGGTCCGGGCAACACGCATAAATGCCTTATAGTCTTCAGCGAACTCAAATATTACCGTTCGCTCTTCCTCGCTTGCGGCTAGCCAAGCAGACTTACAATTCAGATCATCCTGACAGTTCTTTTCTGCTGCAGCAGAAGCGAAAGACATCACTGCGATGAGCAACAATCCTAATCCGAGTCTTTGTCCCATTCCGCACTCCTTTTGGCTTTGGCCAATTTTTTTCAGTCCGTTTTTGAACATTTTTTCCTCGGCGCTCTGGTTAGCTTCGTCAATATTGAACTCGTAATGTTTATCAAAACAGCCCTAGTTGCCTATCAGTGATCTGCCCTAACGATGTTCCCTTAAATGCGAGAATTGCATCAGCAACGGGGGCCAACTGTTTTTCAACGTAAAAGTCGTAATCAATGTCTGAGCGTAGATATTGCTTAGGCTCAGGTCCGTTAATTGTCATGACATACTCTATCCACTTGCTTGCAGAAAACACCCCCGCAGTACCTCTTTGCTGTTTCTCTTGCTCGGCTATTCGGGCAGCTTTCACATGGGGCGGGACGTTTTTTGTGTAATCTGCAAGCTTCCTGCGCAAACGCTTCCTCAGGACAAGCTGATCATCCTTTTCACCTCGATATACCGAGGCAACAGTTTCTTTGACGTAACCCTCGAAAGGCGCTTCCTGAAAAACGAGTTTGTAAAGCGTCTGTTGAAACTCTCTTGCTACCTGACTCCAATCAGTCCGCACTGTCTCTAGGCCCTTAAAAACTATCTCCTGCTCACCTTTGTTCATGACAACACCCGCATACCGCTTTTTGCTACCTGCGTCCGAACCACGCACCGTGGGCATCAAAAATTTCACAAATCGGGTTTCATATTCAAGTTCAAGTCGACTGGCCACACCCATTGATGTCTGCAAATGCTCCCGCCACCAGTTATTCAGGTAGGTCACCAGTTCAAGCGCCGTTTGGTCAACATCACTTGCTCCCTTTAGGTGCACGAATACAGAATCCGTATCCCCGTAGATGACCGGAAAGCCCTTCTCTTCTAGCAGGTTCCTCGTCGTTTGCAGTATTTCATGTCCGCGCAGGGTAATCGAGCTTGCCAGTTTGGGATCGAAAAAACGACATCCCGTTGTTCCCATCACACCATAGAATGAATTCATGATGATTTTAATGGCCTGGGACATCGCTGTCTTTTTCAGCTTTTTTGCCTGATCCCGTGCGTCCCAGAGATTCTCAATAATCTCTGGAAGAATGTAATTATCACGGGAAAACTGGCTTTCCTTAAAGCCGGGAATGGGATCGCTCTCTTCACTTGCGACGATCATCGCCAGCGGGTCTACATGGAAGGTTCGAATAATGCTGGGATACAAACTCTTAAAGTCGAGCAACACGACGTCTTCAAATATGCCGGGTTTGGAATCAAGCACATAACCACCGGGGCTGCTGATGCTTTGTTCAAGATCGGCCACCGGCGCAACAAAGCCCTTGCGATGCAGGCGAGGCAAATAAAGGTAATCGAATGCCGCGACAGACCCACCGGGCCGGTCCAACTCAAGACCGGTTAACCTTCCCCGCTCAAGGCTAAACGCCATCAGTTCGGTCGATTCAAAAATTTCAACAACAAGCTGGCAATCCTCAAGATTATAAGCTGCCAATTTCAGCTTATCTTCTCGAAACATATCTTGAATTTCACTTGCTCGACTTTCTACGTTGTCGACCAGCTTGCCTCTGCCCAGTAGTTCGCGTGCAACAAAATCTAAAGCAAAACTCTCGAATGACCAAGTTGCAGTGCGCAACATTTCAATGCCATCAAGCACAACCCGTCCGGGCACCAACGCATAATTTCTGTCCTGACGCTGCTGATTAGTTCGCCAGTGCACAGTCTCGCCGCCACGACCAAGACGGAAGTCAATGTTGAGCGCTTGGCATCTTTGTTCAAGAAAATGCAAATCAAACGCAACCACGCTCCAGCCAATGATCACATCCGGATCAACCTCAGCGAACCAAGATAAGAAGCGCCGTATTAGCGCACGCTCATCGACCAAAAACTCCAGATACTCTGGCTGACCCGCGATATCGTCACCGATCATAAAGACGGCCTGAAAACCCTGACCAGCCACCGCGATCGAGTAAAGCACGTTCTCAGAATATGAAGTTTCAATATCCAGAGACGCTATTTTTAGCGTCGGCGTGAAGTTCACCGGGGCGAGTTGCGGGTCTATAAACGATTGGTAGGCGCTAACGCCGGTCGGGGAATCAACGCCTTCTTGAATCGAGGTGCCCGAAATCGACAGCGCTCCATTAATAAACCGCTCCATCAAAAAGCGATCAGTTGGACGAACATCCGCTTCGAGCGCAACTATTTGTTTGGCCGAGAGTTTGGATCTGGCGACATTAAGATCACGCTGATTCCTAAAATAACAGGCGTGAACGGGGGTACTTTGGAAGTCCTTGAGTTTAATCAGCTGGTGCCGCCAAGAGACCACACCTTTCAAAATATTTTCAGCGCGAAGAATCAGGTTATCGGGCAGGAAAAAGATGGATTCCTGATCTTCCATGGTTATTCGAACCGGCCCTTCGCAGGTGGCTGCCCAGAAGACCAGACTTTGTCCCTCAGCCGTTTCTGTCCACTGCCTCGTTAAAATAAACCCGTGAACCATGTGCTTAGGTTGTCTCTCGGAAAACCGAACCAAAATATTAGATGAAGATTAGGATGTCGGCCGGCAGACTTCAACCATGCTGTTAACGCCTAGCCGATAAAAGAACCTAAAATCGTCATAGCCAACGTATTACTGACGCGACTCATCCTGCACAAGACGACCACTCGCTACTAAACGCATCGGCGTTAGAAACAGCACCGTGACCAAACAGACGAGCAGGCGCTAGTCTGCAAAAATCAGCTGTATTGCACCTGCGGGTCCTTTTGTAACGGTCGCCGATACATCAAATGCCTGTTGAATCGAGTCTGAAGTGATAACCGCAGCAGGCTTACCGGCGCCCAGAATCTTTCCCGCACTCATCAGAATGATTTCATCGCAAAACTGACACGCCAGTTCAATATCGTGCAACACCAGTCCAACCGCTGTACCCTGCGCGGCGAAACCACGGACTAATCTAAAAAATGCAACCTGGTGAGCGATATCCAGAGGCGCTATCGGTTCGTCGAAAAGTAAATGTGCGTGACTCAGGTCATCAATGACTTGGCTGACAACGCGGCAAATCTGTACTCTCTGCTTTTCGCCGCCTGAGAGCGAGGTATAGGGCCGCTGAGCGAAGTCAGTCAACGAGAACAAACTTAATACCTTAGCTACTAGCGCGCGGTTTGTTGCTTCATCGCTTTGATGGGGAATTCTGCCCATCAGCACAACCTCTTCAACACTAAAGGGAAAATCCAGCGTAGCGGTCTGCGGTAATACGGCAACCTTTTTTGCCAGCTCGCCACGCGACCATGATTTCAAGTCAATCGCGTCAAGGAGGATAGAACCAGACTGCGCTTTTTCGTAACCTGCCGCGAGGTGCACAAGCGACGTTTTTCCAGCACCATTCGCACCTAAAATACCAGTGACACAACCACTCGGGATTGTCGCCGATACATCCTCCAGCAACCGTTGGCTGCCAACACTAAAACAACACTGTCTCAATTTAAGCGTCAAATGCCTAACTTCCCTTTCTGACGCATAATCAGATAGACAAAAAATGGTCCCCCTAACAGCGCTGTTAGTATTCCTATGGGTAGTTCTGCAGGCGAAATGATACTTCTACCAACACCATCGGCCAAAAGCACAAGAATAGCGCCGAGCAAGGCTGAGCCAGGAATGACAACTGAATGGTTCGAGCTGCTCGTCAAGCGAATAAGGTGCGGAACAACCAGACCTACAAACGCCACAATACCGGTCAGCGCGACACCCACCCCAACAATAACAGCCGTCAATACGACGATTCGCTGACGTAAACGAGTGATATCAATGCCGAGGTAGTAAGCTTCCTTATCTCCAAGGGTTACGGCATTGAGGTTTCTACTTTCTCTCATCAACAAAACGATCGCCGCAGGAATAATCAACGCAATTGAAACACCGGTCCAATCCGCGCCATTGAAACTGCCCAGGGCCCAAAAGGTCACCGATCGCAGCTCAAGATCTGAAGATAAATATGAGAACAACCCGACCCCGGCTATCGCAATTGAATTGAAAGCGATACCGGCAAGCAACATGCTTGAAACGGTGCCACTTCGCTTACCAATCTCAAGCACCAGCCACGAAATCAACAATCCTCCGACAAATGCACTGCCACTAACCCCTAGCAAACCAAAAGCAGTGGTATGAAGATCAAGCACCATATACCCCGCAGCAAACAGTGCTGCTCCGCTGGACACGCCGATAAGGGCAGGGTCTGCCAGAGGGTTTCGGAACAATCCCTGAATCACAGCACCCGCAACAGACACACCGGCACCGACAATGATCGAGAGCAACACCCTAGGCAGTCTTATCTCCCAGAATATTGTTTGACTCACGACATCGGCATGTCCCGTCAATAAATCTAACAGCAAAATCTCCGTGGCGCCGACACAGAGCATCAATGCTGTAGACAGCATTAGCGTAATCAGTAGCACAGGAGATTTCATTAACCAGCGCATTCAAACACTTTCCAAAAAGGGCATCGGATGTCCCAGCACAATACCTTCCTGTGAACATTTCGTGCTGTAAGCATAAACTTCCACACCCACTTCACGAGCAGCAACCAGGGTCTCTGCGTAAAGCGGATCTATATCGCGGGCAGGCTCAACCCGAGTGATGCCTGTATGCTGAACACAGAAGAAAAGCACGCCTCGATGGCCCTCTCTAACGACTTCAATAAGTTCGCGCAGGTGTTTAGTACCTCGCGCTGTGACCGCATCTGGAAACCGCCCCAACCCCTTAGCGATGGACTCGTCCAGCAGCGTCACACTTTTTATTTCGATGTAGCAATCCGGTTTGTTTGGGTGCTCACTGAGTAATAGATCAATACGGCTATTTTCTGCCCCGTATTTCACTTCACTTTGCACGGCACCGTAGCCTCGAACCTCAGGCACGTTTCCCAGACCTTCTTTCACAATGGCATTCGCCCTCGCGGATTGAATGCCAATAAAATGCCCTATTGGCGTACGGCTGATTTCCCAGGTATTGGGATACTTGCGCTTGGCATTATCCGATGTGGAAAACCAGACCTCGTCCCCCGGATTCGCACAGTTCTTCATTGAACCAGTGTTCGGGCAGTGGATGGTTCGCCGACTGCCATCATCCAGTTCAATATCTGCAAGAAAGCGTTTGTATCTTCGCAGCAAAATACCATGTTCCAGCGCAGCTTCAAATTCCACGATTACGCTCCAGCGCAAGGGTTATTCTCTCTACCCCTTTTTTCAGGGTTTCAAGGTCCTGAGAATAACTAAAGCGCGCATAATCTTCGGCGAGGTAGGTGCCGAAGTCAGTTCCCGGTGTAATTGCGACATGATGCTGCTCCAATAAAGACTGCGCAAACGCCTCGCTGCTGCCAAGTCCTGCCGGAAGTTTTGCATATACATAAAAAGCGCCCTCAGGCATCAGCGGCACACCGAATCCCAGCTTCCTTAGCGCAGGCACCAAAAAATCTCTTCTTTTTTTAAACTCCGCTTTATTCCGTTCCATCTCATTTTTCGCATCAGTGCTAAAAGCACCTAGGGCGGCGTACTGCGCAACACTCGAAGGACATATAAACAGGTTTTGAGACAATTTTTCAGCGATTTTTACTGCGTCGGGTGGGACAACCATCCAACCTAGACGCCATCCAGTCATACCAAAATATTTCGAAAAACTGTTCACTACGAAGGCCGAGGGGTCAATCGACAAAACTGAATCTTGCGCCACGTCACCATAAACAAGTCCATGGTAGATTTCATCGACAACCAAATAACCATTACGCTCTTTAATCGCGTTGGCTATCTGCTCCAAATCTTTTCGGGCAATTACGGCGCCAGTCGGATTTGCAGGAGAGGCAATCAGCGCGCCGCGGGTGTTATCTTTCCAATGTCGCTCGATCAGCGCCGGTGTCAGTTGAAAATGATCATCCGCGGTGACAGGCACTAGCTGGGGCTCTGCTTCAAAGGCGTGTAAAAAGTGCCTGTTGCAAGGATACCCAGGATCGGTCATCAAGAAGCCTTCATCGACGTTAAGCAACATTGCGGTCACTAACAGAAGTGCCGCTGATCCGCCCGTAGTGACGAAAATACGACTGGGATCTATGGAAATACCGTACCAATCCATGTACTGCTGACTGATACACTCGCGCAGCTCTGGCAATCCCTGCGCCGTGGTATATTTCGTTTTACCGGCAGTCAGTGCTTTTTGCCCCGCTTTCACGATTGCTCCAGGCGTAGGGAAATCTGGCTCACCCACTTCCATATGCACAACATCATGCCCGTCGGCCTCCAGTGCCGCTGCACGGGCTACGATATCCATCACACGAAAGGGTTCAATCTTTCTCACCCTCTCTGCGTATTTAACGCTGTTTTCCTCTTGCATCTTCCCTTTTCTTCCCGCTTTTTAGCCTATCTAAAGACAATCTCAACTCTGTCAGATTACGACAATTCCACTGTTTCCGGCACTATACAGGCATCGGCTATTAATTATTGAACCCTGAATTCGAATATTACATCTGACACTGCTATTTACGGGAAGACATCCACTTTGATTCTGGTAAGCAGGGGGAGCGAAATGGGCCAAATTGATGCTTGGCGAACAGCGAATGTTCTGGTAGTGTTCGCTGCTTGATTTTCCCAAGGCATTTGTCCACAAAGATAATCGGAAGAAGACTATGGCAGCAAAAAGCAAAAAAGCCCCTGTGAAAAAGGCTAAAGCCAAAGCAAAGACACCTGCAAAAGCACCCGTCAAAGCAAAGGCCAGTGCAAAGCAGACCGCCAAAACAAAGCCAAAAGCAAAAACGGTCGCAAAGTCAAAAGCGACCGCCAAAACCGCAACCAAGAAAAGTCCAGCTAAGCCAAGTAAGAAGCCAGCAGTAAAAAAGAGCGCGGCCAAGAGCAAGAGTAATGTCGGAACCAAGATTGCTAAAAAGAAAGCGGCGGTAAAGAAGCCCACTGCAAAAAAGCCAGCTGTGAAGAAAGCGACCAAAAAAACACCTGCTAAGAAGGCGCCAGCTAAAAAGGCACCGGCCAAAAAAGCACCAACTAAAAAGGCACCCACTAAAAAGGCACCGGTCAAAAAAGCACCAACCAAAAAGGCACCCGTCAAAAAGGCACCTGTTAAAAAAACACCCATCAAAAAGGCACCGGCTAAAAAAGCACCAACCAAAAAGGCACCCGTCAAGAAGAAAGCGGCTGCAGTAGAAAAAACCGAAAAACCGAAACCCAAGGTGAAGACAAAGACTAAAGTTCAGGCAGAGACTTCAGCAAAAAAAGCGTCAAAATCGAAACCCGTTGAGAAATCAAAGGCAACTAAAGTAACACCGACACCCCCAAAAAAGAGCGTGTCCAGTAAAAAGGTAAACACAACGTTGAAAGCAGCAGCAAAAGCACCCCGCAAGAAATCTGCCGCAGGTGCGAAAGGAAAAAAAGCAGAAACGACAACAGTTAAGCCAACTGTTAGAGCTACAACAAAGACAAGTGGCGTAAAAAAGCCTACTACCATCATCACCAATCGAAGCGCGGCTCAAACGCTACGAGACTTGGCCGAGGTTGAGGCAAAGCCAAAAAGCATTGATGCAGACTACATGAACGAGCCCCAGCGCGCGCACTTTAAAGATCTGTTGCTGCAATGGAAACGCCAGTTAATGGAAGAAGTCGACAGAACTGTCAGTAACATGAAGGACGTCGCCGCAAACGATCCAGATCCCGCGGACAGAGCGACGCAGGAAGAAGAGTTTTCACTGGAACTTCGGACCAGAGATCGCGAACGCAAGCTCATCAAAAAGATCGACAGCACAATAGACTTGATCGATCAGGATGACTACGGCTATTGCGATTCCTGCGGCATAGAAATTGGCGTAGAACGGCTCGAAGCAAGACCTACTGCGACTCAATGTATCGATTGTAAGACGCTAGATGAAATTAAGGAAAAGCAAATTCACGGTTGATTGAATGTCATTCGAGGGCTGACTTATGACGGCGGTAGATGCCTCTGAAACCAGTACTCGGAAATACATCGGCCGGTTTGCACCCTCACCTACCGGCCCTCTCCATTTCGGTTCCCTCGTTGCCGCACTCGCCAGTTGGCTAGATGCACGCAGCAAAGACGGCAGCTGGCTACTTCGAATTGAAGACCTTGATCCTCCACGTGAGGATCCGTCAGCGCCTGACACGATAAAGCGGCAGTTGGAAACCCTGGGCTTGATCTGGGATGGGGTGCCTCTTTATCAGAGCACCCGCCAAGACGCTTATGACGAAGCGCTAAACGAACTCCGCAAGAAAGACATGGTGTTTGTTTGCACCTGTTCACGCAAGTCAATTCGCGGCGTTTACCCTGGCAATTGCCGAGAGAAACGCCTCGAAGAAAGTGCGACGGGCGCGTGCGCGATCAGACTCAGAGTTCCCCAAAAAATCGCCACTTTCAACGACAGAATCAGTGGATCTCATATCTTTGACCTAAACAACACGGTTGGTGATTTTATCGTTCGGAGGCGGGACGGCAGAACCGCCTATCAACTTGCGGTTGCAGTAGACGATGAGTACCAGAACGTCACCGATATTATCAGAGGTGACGATTTACTCGATTCGACACCGCGACAACTATGTATTATCGAGGCATTGGGCTACCAATCTGTCAGATACGGCCACTTTCCCGTGATCCTTGGTGCCGATCACAAAAAGCTGAGCAAACAGGCGCATGCAGCGCCGGTGTCGATCAAAAAACCTGAAAAAACAATTCGAGATGCGCTTCTATGTCTAGGTCAGACATCTCCACCAGACACCGACAATGTACAAATATTACTGAACTGGGCAATCGAAAACTGGCAGCCCGACATGATCCCAGCGAGATCAACCGTCTGGACCCCCGCTTAGCGTGGGAGTAAAGTGGTTGTTTTCCTTTACATTAGCGACTAGACCACCGCTATTTGTGTCACGTTGCGACTGGAGTTCTTATGCTCATCGAACGAACCATTATTTTTGTGATCCTTGGGTTTTTTGTTTTTAGCCCGCAGATTCCGAGCTGGCAAGAAAGTGAGCATGTCGCTAATTGGTATGGCTACTATCTACCCGGCGTTATCTCTCTGTTAGCACTTGGCTGGGCCTTAAGACCGGGTGGCAAGCCGCCAAACTGATATCATGACGTTTTCAATCACCCAACTCTTCTCCATTGGCTTTATCTATCTAACGGTATTATTTGGCTCCGCCTATGCGACTGAAATAGGACTGCTGCCAAGAGCACTTACCCATCATAGATTAACTCGAGTACTCGCATTAGGTGTATTCGCCGGCACCATATGCTTTAACGGCACCCTGGGTCTTGCGTCACAGTATGGCGCCAGCTACATGCTCTACTTCCTTGGTGCAAGCGCTGCTTTTGTTGCGGCACCCATACTACTTGCACCCATCTGCAGAATCGCTCTGACTCACAAGCTGGGTTCAATAGCCGATGTTTTCGCGTTTCGATACCCTGCACCCTGGGTTGGCGGCGTCGTCAGCGTATTTATGCTGATCGGACTGCTACCTCTCATTGCGCTGCAGATTCATGCAGTCTCAACAACAGTTCACCTGTTGAACCAGGAGTTCAGCGAAGACGTATTGGCCATCGTCTTTTGCAGCACAATGACGCTTTTTGCCATTCTGTTTGGCGCGATGCATCTGTCTACCCGAGACAAACACCAGGGCTTGGTTGTTGCGATGGGGCTGGAATCAATCATCAAACTCGTTGCGCTAATTACGATCGCGATATACGCGATTAGTGAGGTTTTTGGTGGTTTGAATAACATGAATGCCTGGCTCACTCAGAACCTCGCAGAGCACTATCTCGACAATACACTCGCAACCGGGCCATCAAGGACATTACTGCTTCTGTTTTTTGCTGCAGCCGTCGCAATGCCGCATGTGTACCACATACTGATCACCGAAAACGAAGACAACAATTTGCTGAATGACTCTCGCTGGGGATTCCCTGCATACATGCTATGTCTAAGCGCCTGCATTCCACCCATACTGTGGGCAGCAACATACCTCGGCGCACAAACCCCGGCCGAGTTCCATGTGTTGGGATTAGGTCTGACGGCAGAGAACCGGGAAATTACGATCCTTGCGTTTGTTGTCAGTCTGGCAGCGGCAAGCGGCGTTCTCATCGTCACGACACTTGCGCTTTCATCTATGATCTTGAATCACGTTTTCCTGCCGCTTTACACACCTAAGCCCGGGGTCAATGTGTACTCACTGATGTTCTATGCCCGCAGGGTGCTTATTGCGGGTATTATTTTCCTCTCTTATTGTATGTATAAACTTCTTGCTGAGGGTCAAAATCTGACGAGCCTTGGCATCGTTGCATTTGTCGCAGTGCTACAGTTCGTACCTGGTCTCTTTGGCGCATTTTACTGGCGTGGGGCAAACAAGGCAGGTCTGCTAGCCGGCATGCTGCTTGGTTACCTTGTCTGGTTCGCGACACTTTTCTACCCTCTGTTAAGTGACATCTTTTATTCCAACTTGATCACACCGGCGGCCTTGGGTTATCAGGCAGAGCTATACCAACCCGGTCTCTATGAGCTAAAGGAACGTGCTTGGCATATCGCGGCCATGGCTTCTCTTACCGTTAACGCGCTCGGATTTGTCGTTTTCTCGGCCTTCTATAAGACAACGCGAGAGGAGATGCGTGCCGCGAACAATTGTTTATCAGACTCATTTTATAGACCGCTACAGGGGCAACTGATCGCACAATCAGTTTCAGACATTCAAACAGGGCTAGAGTCTGTTTTGGGCGTCAATACGGCCAACCGAGAAATCCGCTTTGCGCTCGAAGAATTAGCACTGGAGCCGGATGAGAAACGTACCCACGCCTTGCAACAACTTAGGGAACGAGTGGAATCGAACCTATCGACCACCCTAGGCCAAACAATTGCTCATGGCATTATTGATCGTTTTGTACCATTTAGTAAAAGCGATGACGCGAAGGGGTCAGAGACTGTTTATTCGATTGAATCGAGATTGGAGGACTATCAATCTCAGCTCACGGGTATGGCTGCAGAGCTTGATGCGCTCAGACGACATCATCGCCGAATTTTGCAAGAACTACCGACGGCCGTGTGCGCAATCGCAGAGAATCAGAACGTATTGATCTGGAATGCTGCAATGGAAGATCTTACCAATATCAATGCAGGCAAAATTATCGGCTCGAAACTCAACTCTTTACCGGATGACTGGTTTCTGCTACTAGACGGCTTTGCGGTCGGGCCTGAGACGCACAAACTAAGAGTACCGGTATCCAGCGAAGCTGCAGAGTTACTGGTAAATTTACACAAAGCATCCATCGATAACATTCCCACCTCAGGTGGTGACGTCGTGATTGTTATCGAAGATATGACCGATGAACATATTCTAGAAGAACAGCTCCTTCACAATGAAAGATTGGCATCGATAGGTCAGCTTTCGGCTGGTATCGCGCATGAGATAGGCAACCCGATCACTGGCATTGCTTGCCTCGCTCAAAACATGAAATACGAAACCGAAGAGCAGGAGTTTCATTTTCTGTCGGATCAAATTCTGGAGCAAACCGGTCGAGTCTCAGAGATATTACAATCTCTCGTCAACTTCTCGCACGGCGGCAGGGAAGAAACACGAAAGCCCTACGTCCCTGTAGATATAAAACAGTGTGTCGCAGAAGCAATCAGTCTGCTTTCCCTCAGCCCTGAAAATGACAACATCATTTTCAACAATGGTCTAGGCAAGCAGTGTTTTGTACTTGGTCATGCACAACGGCTTTCCCAAGTATTTGTTAATATTTTCACAAATGCCAGAGATGCATCGGAGCCCGACAGTGTGATAGATATTGCAGGAGTCGTCACAGAGAGCACCATTGCAATTACTATCACTGACCAAGGCCACGGCATCCCAGCTGAAAAAATCGGACAGATTTTCGAACCATTTTTCACTACCAAAGACCCCGGTAAAGGCACCGGTCTAGGTCTCGCGATCGCCAGTTCGATTGTGCAGGAGCATCAGGGATCCATTACTGCGATTCCATCACCTATCGGCCACGGAACCTGCATTACTATCACTCTGCCCTACTTTGCTCGGCTGGAAAATACGTTAGATTAATGTGTGTAATGCAACCTGCGAATTACGTTTCAGCTTTCATAAAGAAAGTTGACTTCAGTCAATGAACGTTGTTAAGTACCTAATCTATAGATTAACAACCGCACGGCGTTTTCATTTGGCAACAAGAACAGAGCCAAAAAAATAAGCTAATGTAAACCAAGCGCTAATACGAACTAAGAGTTAGAGTAACAAACGAGAAGATTGAACCGAGCTTGATTTGACTACCCTCTCAATCAGGGAGCGGTATAGGTCAATCAATAGCAAAAGTACTTATTCTCGAGTTGCTTAAATAGATAGTATGAGCAGACAGAAAATCCTCATCGTTGAAGATGAAATTGTAATACGCACCTCACTCAAGAAGTTTCTGGAAAAACAATCCTTCCTCATTGAAGAAGCAGAATCTCTCAAGGCAGCTCTGCGCTTCAACCTACAGGATTTTGCGTTGATCATTACAGATTTGCGCCTACCCGGGCCTAGTGGCACTGATATCATCAAGGAAGCGATGGAAGTGCCGGTGCTGGTAATGACCAGCTACGCGAGTGTGACTTCAGCCGTAGACGCAATGAAGCTGGGTGCCGCTGACTACGTTGCCAAACCCTTCGACTATCAAGACTTGCTATCAAAAGTTAAAACTCTGATCGAAGAAAAGTCTCACCCCGCGATTATCGAGGGCATGCTTGGCTCCTGTGAAGCTATCCTTGATCTCATGCGTCGTATTCACAAGGTGGCGCCAACTGGCACCAACGTCCTTATTCAGGGTGAATCGGGGACCGGCAAAGAGTTGGTTGCGAAAGCCATTCACAAGGCGAGCCACCAATCAGGCCATAACATGATCTCCCTGAATTGTGCTGCTATTCCGGACACGCTGATTGAGTCAGAGCTTTTTGGTCACGAGAAAGGCGCTTTCACCGGCGCAACCAATGCACGTGTCGGTCTGATTGAAGCTGCCGATGGAGGCACTTTGTTTCTTGATGAAATTGGTGAGCTGCCGCTTGAAGCACAGGCGAGGTTGCTCAGGGTTCTACAGGAAGGTGAGGTTAGACGTGTTGGATCAGTCGCCACAAAAAAAGTGTCGGTGCGACTCATCGCTGCAACACACAGGAACTTGAAAGAACTTACCCAGAGAGGAGGGTTTCGTGAAGACCTGTACTACCGCCTTAACGTTGTCAAACTGATACTGCCGCCTCTAAGAGATCGAAATGACGACATCACGACACTGGCAGACCACTTTTTAAAGCTAAACTGCGACCAGTTGGGCAAACCCTGTTTATCTTTTTCACCCTCAGCGCAAAATGTGATTCAGTCCTATCGCTGGCCAGGTAATATCAGAGAACTTGAAAATGCTATCGAGCGAGCTGTCATCCTCTGTGAGGGCAAAACCATCTCACCTGACTTATTATCAGTCGATTCGGAATCAGGGCAGGAGACACTTCTGAAATCAACCCTCGCAAACAACATTGAAAAACCTCTGGTCGACAACGAAGACAATTTGTCACTTGAAGATTATTTCCAGAAGTTTGTGTTGGAACACCAAGACAGCATGACCGAGACAGAACTCGCTCAACAACTGGGTATTAGCCGAAAATCCCTTTGGCAACGTCGACAAAAACTCAACCTGCCCCGGGAACGTTCACGGAAGCTATAGGCCGCGGGTAACGAAAAGTGTTACCCAAAACCTCCAACGTTACCTTCCGCACACTGAAACGTAACTATTGGTTACACTTTGAACAATGATATAAAGGCAAAAATCGTATCTTGTTGATTATTAACAATATTTAATGTTGGCACAAAACCTGCTTTATATATTACAAGCTCAAATGCAAAATGCGTTGGGTGGAAAAATAACAAAAGATGCAATTAAAAATAAGCATCAAATAATAAGAATAAGAAACATAACAATAAAAATATGACTGGCTCGCTAAAAGGGAAAAGTTTACTTTTCCCTTTTTTATTGGCGGTTCAAAAGTGACAACCTCACTCACTGTTGGTTTACAGGCACTCTGGTCTGTTAACATACCACCCTCAACCGCTGCATCGTTGCAGTTTGTACTACTTCAGATCGATTGAGATCACTAGCCGCCAAGACCGGAATCGAATGTCCGACGCTGTATCCATTACGTTAAAAGCTGACCAGTTAAACCTGAACGCCCGAAAGGTTGTCAAGCGTCTTCATGAATCTGGATTCGAGGCCTATCTTGTCGGCGGTTGCGTTCGAGACCTGTTGCTCGACAAACAACCAAAAGACTTTGATGTATCAACCAATGCCCATCCTGAAGAAGTGCGCGATCTATTCAGGAACTCGCGCATGGTTGGCAGAAGGTTCAAGATAGTACATGTTCGATTCGGCAGGGAAATAGTCGAAGTTGCTACATTCAGGGCGGAGCACCCGGAAGAAGACCACGAGACCTACGATAGTTCACATATTAGCGAGGGTGGCATGATTCTTTCGGACAATCGCTATGGCACGTTCAGAGAGGATGCCCGGCGCAGAGACTTCACCATCAACGCGCTCTATTACGACCCTGAGAATGAAGAGGTACTTGACCCACTGGATGGCGTGAAAGACCTTGAAAAGCGTCAAATTCGTTTGATAGGCATACCTGAAGATCGCTACAGGGAAGACCCCGTACGTATGTTGCGCGCTATTCGGTTCAGGGCAAAACTCGGCTTCGACATCGAGGACGAAACTCGAACAGCAATCAAGGAATATGGCTTTCTTCTACAAGACATTCCGCCTGCTAGGTTGTTCGAAGAAGTATTGAAGTTGTTCATGTCTGGCTATGCCCTACAGGCATTCGCAGGCCTAATAAACGAGGATGCTTTTCGCTGGCTATTTCCTGACACTCAAAACCTGCTTGCCGAACCCCTCAATCAAAAACTTATAGAATTAGCACTCGAGAGCACGGATACCCGAATAGGCAACGACATGCCCGTCACTCCGGCTTTCATTTTTGCAGCATTGTTATGGGGTCCCTTCCTAGAAGAACGACAACGACTCATCGATGAAGAAGGCGTCACAATTTATGCTGCTAATATGGAAGCCGCAAACAACGTCATCGCAAAGCAACAACTATTTACCTCAATTCCAAAACGGTTTTCGGGTCCGATGCGAGACATTTGGTTTCTCCAATTTCGCATGCCAAATAAAACAGGCAAGAAGGCAGTTGCGGTCGCGAACCACAAACGCTTCAGGGCAGCTTATGATTTTCTTTTGCTGAGAGAGAAAGCAGGCGAGGCCTTAAATGGGTTGGGCGCATTCTGGACGCAATACCAGATAGACAACCCATTAGACACGCAAAGTTCGAACCACCGCAGACCAGCGGACCAGCAAAATAGTGACCGACAGGGGTCCCGACGCCGACGCAGAAAACGTCCGCCGCGAACGCCTTCAACCTGAATGGCGAACGACGCAAATTACCCGTAGAAAAGGGTTCAATTTACCGGCATTCCTTGCGTACAATCACCCTTTGCAATAGAAAGTTTGCACACTGATCACGCCGCATTTCGATGGATAGCAGCCTTACTTTGGATTATTCAACCCGCAAAGTTCCTCGATATATCGCCATAGAAGGCCCGGTGGGTGTTGGTAAAACCAAACTCACCAAAATGCTTGCGAACACTTTTAATTACGAAACCCTGCTTGAAACCCCTGAAATCAATCCTTTTCTTGAGCGCTTTTACCAGAACCGCAAGCAGTCAGCCCTGCCAACACAGTTGTTCTTTCTTTTTGAGCGAGCACGGAAAATTCAGAGTATGCGCCAAGGCGATATGTTCGAACCTGTCACGGTCGCGGACTTTCTGATGGAGAAAGACCGATTGTTTGCGCAACTGAATCTTGATGCAGATGAAATGGCGCTCTATGACAACATCAGCGCGCATCTCGCTATTGAGGCGCCGACCCCTGATCTGGTTATCTATCTTCAGGCGCCGGTGTCGGTGTTGCACGAAAGGATTCAACAGCGTGCACAGGGTACAGATCTCGCATTAGACAAGGCATACCTTTCGCAACTTGTGGACGCTTATACCGAGTTCTTTCACTACTACAGCGCGGCACCATTGTTAATCGTCAATGCATCAGCATTCGACTTGACTACCGATCCGCAAGACTACCAACAACTGATTGATTTCATGCTGACGGTAAATTCCGGCCGCCACTACTATAACCCTACACCATCGTTCATCTAACTTATGTCAATTACAAACACCCCTATCTGGCGCAATTTGATATCTCACGCTCACTCGATGCAAAGCAAAGCTATCGCATCATTGTTTGACGACGAACCCGAACGGGCATCAAACAGAATTATCCAAACCTGCGGTCTTACCCTCGACTACTCTAAAAGTAAGGCAAGCAACGAAACCTTTAAATTGCTTGAAATACTGGCGAATCAAACCGGACTAAAGGGCAAAGCACAGGGATTGACTGCGGGTGAAATGCTGAATAATACCGAACAACGTGCAGCGCTACACACACTACTGCGCGCCCGCCCGGGCCAACACCATCCTGACCTTAAAAATAAATACAGTGAAGTTGAAGTCGCCCTGAAACAAGTTGAGCGCCTAAGTCGTGAAGTCAGGTCAGGCACCTGGCTTGGCAGCACAGGTAAAAGCATCACCGACGTTTTACACATTGGCATTGGCGGTTCGTACCTTGGCCCGCGAATGATTGATGAAGCCCTGACACCTTATCGTGATCAAGCCATTAACTGTCACTACGTCGCTAACGTTGACGGGCACCATATCGACCATGTTTTGGCGGACCTGAATTGGGAAAGAACCTTAATCATTGTCGTTTCGAAATCCTTTTCGACGATGGAAACCAGAGTTAATGCAACATCAGCACAACAATGGTTGTTGCAACATATGAAGCAAGATGACTTGGACAAGCATCTTGTTGCCATTACAAACAATGTATCAGCAGCCATTGAGTTTGGTGTTGGGCGCGAAAATATCATTCCGATATGGGACTGGGTAGGTGGCAGATACTCCCTCTGGTCAGCGGTAGGACTTCCGATCGCGTTAATTTACGGCTTTGAGACTTTCAGAGCGCTGCTGGATGGTGCTGCGGATATGGATCAGCACTTTCTGACCGCTGACTTCCATCAGAATATGCCGATGATGCTCGCGCTTCTTGGCATCTGGTATCACAACTTTTTGGGCATGACATCCCACGCCGTGCTGCCCTACGACCATTGGCTCAGGTTGTTGCCCGACCATCTACAGCAGTTGGACATGGAGTCGAACGGGAAGTCTGCTACCAGCATGGGTGAGACCGTCGACTACACCACAGGACCATTAATCTGGGGAGGTGAGGGCACCAATGGCCAGCATGCATTCCACCAGTTGCTTCACCAGGGAACAGGCGTTGCCAGCATTGATTTCCTGTTACCGCTTCGGCCACACCATGATCGAACTGAACATCATGATTGGCTTGTCGCAAGTTGCCTCAGTCAAAGCCAAGCCTTAATGCAGGGTAAAACAGCTGAAGAAATTGATGCCGATACTTCCGACCTGGTCAGAAGCCATAAGGTGATGCCAGGTAATCGACCTTCTAATACAATTTTGATAACACAATTAACCCCTGAAACACTTGGATCTCTTGTCGCCCTCTATGAACACAAGGTCTTCTGCCAGGGTATGGTTTGGGATCTCAATCCTTTTGATCAGTGGGGTGTCGAACTTGGAAAAGTACTCGGCGAGAACGTTTACAAAATGATCGAAGGTGCGGCGAATACAGACATCGTCGATCCATCTACCAACAATCTAACCGAAATCTATAAATCTATACGCAATGGGGACGACTAATCATGTCAGAGGATAAAATCTATCCAGTACAGGCCGGTGCCAAGGAAAATACGCACATCACGGAAGAGCAGTATCAACAAATGTATCGCGCCTCGATAGAACAACCCGAGGATTTTTGGTCCGAGCAAGCATCCGCCTTTCTCTCATGGAGCAAACCATGGACCAATCTAATGACCTCGGATATGTCGCAGGGCAAAAGCGCCTGGTTCGAGGGTGGGCAGTTAAACGCATCTGTTAATTGTATCGACCGACACTTGGCGAAGCGCGCAGAGCAAACAGCCATCATCTGGGAAGGAGACGACCCAAAGGATGATGACCACATCACGTACAAGGTGCTTCATGAGCAAGTTTGCAGACTTGCGAATGTACTTAAAGAAAGAGGCGTTAAAAAGGGAGATCGCGTGTGCATCTACATGCCGATGATTCCCGAGGCCGCCTACGCAATGCTCGCCTGCACGCGCATTGGTGCAGTCCACTCTGTTGTCTTCGGCGGCTTCTCGCCGCAGGCACTTCAGGATCGTATTCTCGACTCAGATTGCCAGACTGTGATAACCGCAGACGAAGGTTTGAGGAGCGCTAAAAGTATCCCGCTGAAGTCAAACACCGATCTCGCACTAGCGGATTGTCCCAATGTCCACACTGTCGTTGTCGTCAAACGCACCGGTGGCGATATCGCCTGGAACGAAAATCGCGACATCTGGTATCACACGGCAACAGCAGCGGCTTCTTCTCAGTGCGAACCAGAACCAATGGATAGTGAAGATCCTTTGTTTATTCTCTACACATCAGGGTCCACAGGTAAACCCAAAGGTGTATTGCACACAACCGGGGGTTATCTGCTTCAGGCAGCGATGACTCACAAGTATGTTTTTGACTACAAGGATGGCGATATCTATTGGTGTACCGCTGATGTTGGCTGGGTTACCGGACACTCCTACATCGTTTATGGTCCACTCATCAATGGTGCAACAACACTCATGTTTGAGGGTGTGCCAACCTATCCAGATGCGTCTAGGTGTTGGCAGGTGGTTGATAAACATCAGGTGAATATATTTTATACGGCACCCACGGCATTGCGAGCATTGATGGGCCAGGGAGATGATTTCGTTAACGCGACCGACCGGAGCTCATTGCGACTACTTGGCAGTGTCGGCGAGCCTATTAATCCAGAAGCATGGGAATGGTATTACCATATCGTTGGCGAAGAAAAATGCCCCATCGTTGACACCTGGTGGCAGACAGAAACTGGCGGCATTATGATTACCCCTCTCCCCGGCGCTACTGCATTGAAACCGGGTTCTGCAACTCGACCGTTCTTTGGCGTAGAACCTATACTTCTGGATAATGAAGGCGCCCTGATCGAGGGTGCCGGTTCCGGTAATCTCGCTATCGCCCGAAGCTGGCCAAGCCAGATTCGAAGTGTATACGGGGACCACCAACGATGTATCGAAACGTACTTTTCAACCTACCCCGGATACTACTTCACTGGAGATGGCGCTCGTCGGGATGAAGACGGCTACTACTGGATCACCGGACGAGTAGACGACGTGCTCAATGTGTCCGGCCATCGGATGGGCACCGCTGAGGTGGAGAGCGCACTGGTTTTACATGAATCGGTAGCAGAAGCCGCTGTCGTTGGTTATCCACACGACATTAAAGGTCAGGGTATTTATGCCTATGTAACATTAATGCACGATATTCAGGGTTCTCCCGAACTCGCACAAGACCTTAACGATCTCGTTAGAAAAGAAATTGGCGCTATTGCCAAACCGGACATTTTGCAATGGGCGCCGGGTTTGCCAAAGACTCGATCTGGAAAAATAATGAGACGCATCTTGCGGAAGATTGCCGAAAACGAACTGCAAAACCTGGGAGACACTAGTACGCTTGCAGACCCATCCGTCGTGGATGACCTGATCAAAAACCGGCCTGCTCATTAGATGGGGACTATTTGAATCGGGGAAACAGAGAGAAGCGTCTGAGCAAATTTATCTCGGGCGCTTTGCACTGTCTTATGACTATTTTGTTCGCTTGACCTTCACAGACAGTTTTCGGCCAACAATATGCAATTTATAGGTACTCAATAAACCCAATTCGATACGAACTTTCTGCCCCTTCTTGAACCTGAGCCGGCCATCTTCAACCTCTCGCCAAACCTGACCGTTATCAAGCTTGATATAATCGATCCGATTAGCATTCGTTTGTACGCGAACGATCGTTGCTTCGATGAATTTTGCTTTCACCGAAGAGCGAAGGTCGGGAAGTCCGAATTCACTTTCATTGACTGTTGGTTCGGCGCCATCCGAAATTACTGGTTGGGCGCTAACGATTTGTGGCCTTTTTACAACTTTTTCCTCAGCTGTCGTGCCCGGGGAAATAACAGTAACGTTTGGTGCTGCAGGTATTGGTCCTTTTACGGGAGACACAACGCTTGACTGCGTTTGAAGTGTTGGCTGTGCCTGACCGAAAGCTCGGTCAAAGCACGCCAATCTCATCACATCACTTCGCTCAGACTGACATGAAGCAGCACTGTCATAGCAGGCCAGTCGACTTTTATCGTTGGCTATCTCGTCACACGAAGCAGCGTTCGCGTCTGTTGCTATTAGCAACAGTGAGATAGCAACAATGTAAGCGAAAGACCTAGGCACGGTTTTTAACCCTGCTCGTTGCTTGCTGCGGTGTTGCCATCAACGTCATCTTCATTGGAATCACCTTCGTCGGCGGATTCATCAGAAGCTTCGTTGCTAGGGACTTCTTTAATAGACAACTTGATTCTGCCTCGATCAACATCGAGAACTATCACATCAACTTCCTGACCTTCCGAAAGGTAATCTGTTACCTTCTCAACTCGCTCTTTAGCAATTTGAGAGATATGCACAAGTCCGTCTTTACCAGGGATGATATTAACAAAAGCACCGAAGTCAGCGATCTTCACAACCTTACCTTTGTAAATCTGGCCAACTTCCGCTTCAGCTGTAATCATATTGATACGATCAACAGCGGCATCACGAGACTCAGCGCCTTCACCGAAAATAACGATCGTGCCGTCATCTTCAATATCGATTGAAGCACCGGTCTCTTCAGTAATCGAACGGATAGTTGCGCCGCCCTTACCGATAACGTCACGGATCTTTTCAGCATCAATCTTGATCGTCACCATTGCTGGCGCATTATCAGACACAGTTTCACGCGAACGACCAATCACCTTATTCATCTCACCGAGGATATGAATTCTGGCATCACGGGCTTGTTCCAGCGCAGTTTCCATAATTTCTTCAGTGATGCCTTGAATCTTGATATCCATCTGTAAAGCAGTCACGCCGGTATCTGTACCCGCTACCTTAAAGTCCATGTCGCCTAAATGATCCTCGTCACCGAGGATATCGGTCAGCACAGCAAATCCGTCTTCTTCCTTAACAAGACCCATCGCCACACCAGCAACTGGCGCACTAAGCGGAACACCTGCATCCATAAGCGACAAACTTGCGCCGCAAACACTTGCCATAGAGGAAGAACCGTTGGACTCTGTGATTTCCGAAACAACACGCGTTGTATATGGCCATACTTCAGCGGAAGGCAATACGGCAGCAATTCCACGTCGAGCTAAACGTCCATGACCAATTTCACGTCGCTTAGGTCCACCTGAAAAGCCGGTTTCACCAACGCTATAGTGCGGGAAATTATAATGAAGTAAGAAATTGTCCTTGTAAGACCCCTGAAGCGCATCAATGATGGCTGCATCACGCATCGAACCCAATGTAGTCGTCACAATCGCTTGCGTTTCACCGCGAGTAAACAACGCGGAACCGTGCGCCTTTGCGAGCATTCCTACTTCGACGTCAATATTTCTAACTGTTTTGGTATCTCTTCCATCAATTCTGGGCTCGCCAGCAACAATTCTTCGTCGCACAGTTTTCTTTTCCAATGCGCCAAAAGCACCGGAAACATCGTCCTTGGTGATACCCGATTCTTCGTTAACGAGTGCTTCCACTGCCTTGCCGCGCAGATCGCTCAACAGATCCTGACGTTCCATCTTATCGACAGTTTGATAAGCTTCACCAACACCGGCGCCGAACTGCTCAGCCATCGCGCTGATCAACGTTTCATTGCCAGCAACCGGTTCCCATTCCCAATCAGGCTTACCAACTTCAGCCTTGAGTTCCTTGATCGCCTGAATCACACACTGCATTTCCTGATGCGCATAGAGCACCCCACCCAGCATTTGATCTTCAGTTAACTCTTTCGCTTCAGATTCAACCATGAGCACAGCAGATTCTGTTCCAGCGACAACCATGTCAAGGTCAGACTCTTTCAGTGCTTCGTAACCGGGGTTGAGAAGATAACCACCCTTGTTGAAGCCAACTCGCGCGCCGCCAATCGGACCCGCGAACGGCATTCCAGAAAGCGCCAAAGCTGCTGAAGTGCCGATCATTGCAAGAATATCTGGGTCAACATCTTTATGTGCAGACATTACTTGGCAAGTCACTTGAACCTCATTTAGGAATCCCTTGGGAAACAAGGGCCGAATGGGGCGATCTATCAGACGCGATGTCAGGGTTTCTTTTTCGGAAGGACGACCTTCCCTCTTGAAAAATCCGCCGGGAATTTTGCCAGCCGCATATGTTTTTTCTTCATAGTTTACCGTCAGGGGGAAAAAGTCCTGCCCTGGCTTTGCATCTTTTCTACCAACCACTGCAACAAGCACAGTCGTTTCACACATTGTTACAAGTACCGCAGCACTGGTTTGTCGAGCTACTCTGCCCGTTTCGATGACGACTTCATGGTCGCCGTATGTAAATTTTTTCTTTACCGAATTCACTATATTCTCCAATTGTTTAGCTGATTACACCCCTGTGTAATCATCCATTTGCTTACTTTTTGCCCTTTATTATCGCGGGCCAAACATGATGAACCCGGGTTTCCCGGGCTCAATTTTAAAGCTTATCTTCTCAAACCAAGTCGCTTAATCAGATCAGCATATCGTTCTACGCTCTTTCCTTTTAGGTAGTTAAGCAGCTTTCTTCGCTGACTAACCATTCGCAACAATCCAACACGAGAGTGGTGATCATGCTTATGTTCTTGAAAGTGTGACTGTAGTTTTTCGATATTCGCTGTCAGCAAGGCAACCTGTACTTCCGGTGAGCCCGTATCGCCCTCCGACTGGCCAAATTCCTTGAGTATTTCAGCTTTATTTTCTGCCGTTAATGCCATTTCTCTTTTCTCCAATATGCTCTATTTAATTTGCACAACCATCCACGCATATTTGCAGATGTCGCACATTTTGATTTAGCTAACCACGAGTCTTCGCGGCGCTACCTTACCATCTTCCAGAATTTCACCAACACCCATAAATACAGGCTCGTTAGACTCTACTTCTGAAAAAATTCTTACCCAGCCACTTTCAGGTGCTTTTGCAACCTGAACTGCTTGACCTTGTTTGAAGTACGCAGCTGTCAATTCCGTTAAATTGATTGCCGGCCAGTCTTCTATCGAAGATTCTACGGGCAACAACAACGCATCAAGCAGCGCCAGCCCCTCCTCTTCCTTAATCTTCTCGAGCTCAGCAACGGTTACAGATTCTGCTAATTCGTACGGTCCTGATTTGATTCTCCTCAATTCAGCCACGTGCGCACCACAACCCAGCGCTTTACCCAGATCTTCCGCAAGTGATCTTACGTAAGTCCCTTTTGTACATTCAATATCAACCTTCAGCAGGTCGCCTTCATATTCCAGCGCGTCGTATCTCAGGATAGTTACTTCCCTCGACTTACGTTCAACTTCGATGCCCTGTCTGGCAAGTTTGTAAAGCGGTTGCCCGTTTACTTTCAATGCACTGAACATCGAAGGTGTCTGCTGAATTTTCCCGCGGAATTGATCCAGCACCGCATCGATTTCGCTCAACTCGAGCGAAGGCACCTGAACCTTCGCTACTATCTCTCCCTCGGCATCACCTGTCGTCGTAGAAACACCTAATTTGAAGGTCGCCAGATATCGTTTATCGGCGTCTAACAGGTACTGTGAAAACTTTGTCGCTTCCCCAAAACATAGCGGCAACACGCCCGTTGCTAGCGGGTCTAAACTACCCGTGTGACCTGCTTTTGCCGCTTCAAACAAGCGTTTGGTCATCTGTAAGGCTGCGTTGGAGGTGACGCCAACCGGCTTATCAAGCACCAACACGCCATTTATCTTTCTTTTGTTTACCTTTTTTCTAACAACAGGTCCTTCTTTATCGTTCCTACTGGACACTGTCTATACCCTGGCTTTTATTGGTAGCGTCCTGTTCCTTCAGCTGCTCATCACCCTCGATCGCCTTTTTTATCGCTTGGGTCATTTTTGCACCCTGTTCAATCGTATGGTCGTAATGAAACCTAAGTTTTGGTGTCGTTCTCGTTGACAGCGATTTTGCTAAACGAGAACGAAGAAACCCGGCCGCATTCTCGAGCACTTCAGCAGGTGAGAGGCTATTTCGTTCCTCACGTTCCGCATCCTCATCCTCATCCTCATCTAGGGAATCATTGGCTCGGAAGGTGTCGCTGGAAAAAGATGTAAAATACACATCAGCAAAACCAAGATCCCGGCTGACTTTCACTTCATTAATTGTAACCAGCCCCAATCTCGGATCTTTAACTTCTTGCTGAATAAGCACCGCCAGTTCCTTCTGGATATGATCGGCGACTCTTCTTCCTCTGCTAAACTCTCTCGGCACTGTTTACCTTTACCTTTACCATGTCCTGAGTGTTTAGCAATCCCCCCCTAAAACAGAGAAAACTACAATACCCGGGCAACCTCGCGAGTATCAAACACCTCAATCTGGTCCTTCACTTTCACATCGTTGTAATTTTTAACACCGATGCCACATTCTGTCCCGTTCTTCGCTTCTTCCACCTCACTCTTAAAATGACGTAGAGATTCAAGCTCACCTTCATAAATAACCACATTGTCTCGCAAAACCCGAATCTTCTTGCTTCGAGACACCGTGCCTTCAATCACCATGCAGCCCGCAATATTGCCGAACTTCTTGGACTCAAATACGTCTCTAACTTCTGCGATACCTACGATATCTTCACGCACCTCGGGTGAAAGCATGCCGGAGAGCGCAGCTTTAACATCATCCACTAGGTCATAAATAACCTTGTAATAACGAAGATCAAGACCTTCGAGTTCGACAACCTTTCTTGCGGAGTTATCGGCACGCACATTGAAACCAAAAATCACGGCGCCTGATGTTAAGGCCAAATTGACATCTGATTCAGTTATACCGCCAACACCGGAAAAGACAACGTTCACTTTGACTTCATCATTTCCAAGGTCACGCAGTGCAGAGACAATTGCTTCAAGTGACCCTCGGACATCAGCCTTCACAACAACATTTAAGTAGTTGATCTCGCTGGCGCCAAAGCTTTCAAGCAATGTGTCAAGTGATGCCGCCGGAGTGGCAAGTCGTTCGCTAGTGGCTTTTTCTTTTCTGAACTCAGCCACTTCTCTGGCTTTCTTTTCGTCTTTCGCTACGAGGAAAGGATCGCCCGCTGCAGGCGTTCCGCCCAAACCCAAGATCGCCACCGGCGTTGCTGGGCCAGCCGACTTAACCTGATTGTTGTGCTCATCGTTTATTGCTCGAACGCGACCGTAGTATTCGCCGGCAACAATAATATCTCCGCGACTTAATGTGCCGTTTTGAACCAACAGTGTCGCAACAGGGCCGCGACCCTTGTCCAACTCAGACTCAACAACAACACCTCGCGCAGGACCCTCGTGCACTGCAGTTAACTCAAGTAACTCCGCCTGAAGCAACACTGCCTCTAGCAAACTTTCAACACCTTCACCCGTGATTGCTGAAACAGGAATAAACTGTGTATCACCGCCCCAATCTTCAGGAATCACATTCCTGGCAGAAAGTTCATTCTTAACACGGTCCGGATCAGCGCCTTCCTTGTCCATCTTGTTGATAGCGACAACCAATGGAACTTCAGCATCTTTCGCATGCTGAATGGCTTCTTCGGTTTGTGGCATCACACCATCGTCAGCAGCCACAACAAGAATAACGATATCCGTACTTTGTGCGCCGCGTGCACGCATAGCTGTAAATGCAGCGTGACCAGGTGTGTCGATAAAACATATTTCACCGTGATCTGTGTTAACTCTGTAGGCACCTATGTGCTGCGTAATTCCGCCGGCTTCGCCACCGGCTACACCTGCTTTCCGGACGAAGTCGAGCAAGGATGTCTTACCATGGTCCACGTGACCCATCACGGTAACGACTGGCGCTCTCGTTTCTGCTTCGCCTTCAAGTGCCATCTCTGCTTCAAGATTCTTTTCAACCGCATCGGCGTCTAACAGCTTAACTTCGTGCCCAAGCTCTTCCACAACAAGGGTGGCAGTTTCCTGATCTATTGTTTGGTTAATATTCGCCATGACCCCTAGGTTCATTAATATTTTAATCACCTCAGCAGCTTTCACCGATGTTTTTTGCGAAAGCTGGGCTACGGTAATCGACTCTCCGAGTTCGACTTCCCGTGTAATATCCTCAGTTGGCGCCTGAAACTTGTGTTTTGGCCCTGAGGGCCGCGATGCTGCGCGTTTGGGTCTTGCGGAGGACAATCCAAGTGTGGCGGTTTCGGCTTTGGCATCAACCTCAACAGTTTCAGTTAACACGCTAAGATCTTCACCAACATCAAGAATATCTTTCGCCCGACGCTGCTTACCTGCATGTTTGGCTCGTTTCTTTTTCTTATCATCGGCATCATCAAGATCACTGCGATCTCGCTTGTCTTTGCGACTGCTAACCGACGTTTCCGTCGCTACATTCTCTGCCGGAGTTGCCGGTTTCTTGGCCTCTTCCTTTTTACGCAGTTCTTCTTCGGCTTTAGCTTTTTGCTCTTCCAGCTCTGCCGCGCGTTGCGCAGCATCTTCTTTCAGCTTTGCTTCTTCAGCTTCTTTTTCAGCATGGGCAGCTTTTCTCAACGCTTCATCATCGACCGCCTTGGTTGCAGGCGCATCAACTATCGACTCTTCAACTTCAGGCACCGGGGCTTCAGGCGCTTCTTCTGTCTCAGCTCGGCGAACATAGGTTCTTTTCTTGCGAACCTCAACGTTGATCGTTCTGCCACGTCCTGCGCTACCCCCGGTTTTCAGGGTACTTAACGTTCGTCGCTTCAGCGTTATCTTCTTAGGAGACCCACTCGTTTCACCGTGACTCTTCTTGATGTATGCCAACAACGTTTGCTTTTGAGACTCGGAAACCACATCGTCCGCTTTGCTTTGGGGCAGGTCAGCCTCTTGCATCTGCTGCAATAACCGATCAACCGGCGCACCCACAGTTTCCGCCAGCTGAGATACAGTTACATCTGCCATCTATATCTTCCTCTCTATTCCTAATAATGGATTGAAAAAAGCGTGAGGACTATTCCTCCTCCGCCTCTTCAAACCAGGGGGCACGTGCCGTCATAATTAACGCACCCGCCTTTTCTTCATCAAGATCTTCTATCTCAAGCAAATCGTCGACCGCCTGTTCTGCAAGATCTTCCATAGTAATAATGCCTACCTTCGCGAGTTGAAAGGCTAATCTTGTATCCATGCCTTCCATCTCTAACAGGTCCTGTGCCGGCTGCGCGCCATCAAGCTCTTCTTCACTGGCTAACTCCAGTGTCGTGAGCGCACTCTTTGCCCTGTTTCTTAATTCTTCTACAACGTCTTCGTCGAACCCTTCAATCGCAATCATTTCTTCGATTGGAACATAGGCTATTTCTTCGAGCGCATTGAAACCTTCTTCAACCAAGACAACTGCCACGTCTTCATCGACATCCAGCTGTTCCATAAACATTTCAATAATGGCGCCGGCTTCCTGATTATGTTTTTCCGAGGCTTCTTCCTCGGTCATAATATTCAGATCCCAACCGGTAAGTTCTGCTGCGAGACGCACATTCTGGCCGCCTCGACCAATAGCCTGCGCCAAGTTTTCTTCATCAACAGCGATGTCCATGCTGCGGGTTTCTTCGTCAACCACGATTGACGCAACCTCAGCAGGCGCCATTGAATTGATCGCCAGTTGAGCAATATTGTCATCCCACAAAACAATATCGATACGTTCGTTACCGAGCTCGCCGGAAACAGCCTGTACACGCGAACCACGCATGCCTACGCAGGCGCCAACGGGGTCGATTCGACCATCGTTAGTTTTAACCGCTATTTTTGCTCTTGAGCCAGCATCTCTGGCGGCACCCAGAATTTCTATCACGCCATCGGCGACTTCTGGCACCTCAATTTTGAAGAGCTCTACCAACACATCTGGAGAGGTGCGAGACAACGCTAACTGTGGACCCCGCGCTTCAGGCCTTACTTCTTTCAGCAATGCGCGCAAACGGTCATTCACCCGGAAGGTTTCTCTGGGAATCCAATCTTCTCGTAAAAGCACTGCTTCAGCGTTGTTCCCCAGATCCACAATCACGGCATCTCGAGTAACTTTCTTAACTTGTCCGTTAACCAACTCGCCAACTCTGGAACGATATGCTTCAACCACCTGGGCACGTTCTGCTTCACGTACCTTTTGAACAATCACTTGTTTTGCAGTCTGAGCTGCGATGCGACCGAATTCGACAGACTCGACTTGCTCTTCATGGAAGTCGCCTATCTGTAATGCAGGGTTGATCTCTTCTGCGTCAGTAATGTGATATTGGGCCGCCGGAAACTCAGGTTGATCATTGTCCCCAATGACCTCCCAACGCCTGAACGTTTCGTATTCACCGGTCGATGTATCGATCACAACTCTTAGATCAACTTCTTCGGTGTATCTTTTCTTAGTAGCGGTTGCCAGTGCCAGCTCAAGTGCATCAATGATGACTTCTTTCGGCACGCCTTTCTCGTTAGAGACCGAATCCACGACTAATAATATTTCTTTGCTCATCTCACTGCCTCAATTTGACAACATAGTTCGTTCAGCGTGATTCTCTTTTTACTCGTCAGCCAAACTAGATTTCTGGTACTACATTTGCCCTATCAATCATCTCGTAGGGGAACAATGTTTCTTCTTCGCCCACCCTCAACACTACTTCTTTGTCTTCTGTTCCTACTAACAAACCCGTAAAACGCTTCTTGCCGTCAAAAGGCTTGTTCAGCTTCAACTTCACCTGAAAGCCTTTCATCAGATCAAACTGTTCAAAAGTAAACAGTCGCCTGTCCATCCCCGGCGAAGACACTTCCAGTGTGTACTGCCCTCTAAGCGGCTCTTCGACGTCTAACAAACTACCGACCTGCCGACTGACACTGGCACAGTCATCTACATCGATTCCGTTTTCAGAATCGATAAAAATTTTTAGAACCGAGTAGCGTCCCTGGGTAAGATATTCCACTCCCCAGAGCTCAAAACCCATACCAGTCACAACCGGCTCTATCAAAGATCTTAGCTGTGCACTCAAACTCAAGTTCCAAAACAAAAAATGGGCACAAAGCCCATTCCATCTTGCAATATCTGCTCTTTCGCTCTACTAAAGCTGACCGACCAAATCTCGCATCCAATAAAAAGCCCCTAAAGAGGGGCTTCTCGAAAACTCAACTCGCTATGGCAACCGTTTGTTACCCAAGCCCTTCTTGCACGACGCTCTCGTTGTAGTAGCGGGTGTGAGATTTACTTCCGACTCACACACTCCAATTAAGCGAGCGCTGCTACAACTTTATCTATTCCTTACAACTTTCCATGTTGTGGTAGCGGGGGCAGGATTTGAACCTACGACCTACGGGTTATGAGCCCGTCGAGCTACCAGACTGCTCCACCCCGCATCAACAAGGGGCCGAATTATAGGGGGGAGACGCAGGTTGGTCAACAGAATAAGTGAAAACGATCAAGATATCTTAGAAAGGGCCAAATCAACGGCCAAAAGCGTGCAAAGCGCGCATTTAGCGGGTTTGGGGGTCGGTAGAATAGGGCCTTTCGGGTCATCGACCGCAGAAATTCAAGATTTGATGCCGAAAAGACCACTTTGCGGCCCGGCGGTCCGGCCTCCACAGGCCAGACGATACAGATTTGAAAATTTTGGTGCCGAAGAGAGGAATTGACGTTCCGGCGCTCCGGCCTCCACGGGCCAGCTAATGTAAGAACTAA